>JBEPVY010000001.1:0-46436 GCA_041690835.1 Vulcanimicrobiota bacterium
GGTATCCGCCTGGATGTTCTTGATCTTGTAGTAGTCCATCACGCCGAGATTGCCGCTCCGGAACGCCTCGGCGATGGCGAGCGGAACGGTCGCTTCGGATTGGACGACCTTCGCGCGCATGGCTTGGGTCTCGGCCTTCTGCTCTTGCTCGGAAGCCATGGCGGCGTATTGCCGTTCGGCGGCCTTCGCTTGAGCGATCTTCCGATCGGCTTCGGCTTGGCTGGTCTGCAGCTCGGCGCCGATGTTCTTGCCGACGTCGACGTCCGCGATATCGATCGAGACGATCTCGAAGGCCGTTCCGGCATCGAGGCCCTTGGCGAGTACCGCCTTCGAGATGCGATCCGGATATTCGAGCACTTCCTTATGATCAACGGCCGCGCCGACGGCCGAGACGACGCCTTCGCCGACGCGTGCCACGATCGTGGGTTCGCCGGCGCCGCCGACGTACCGGTCCAGATTGCTGCGCACCGTGATACGCGCTTTGACGTTCAGTTGGATGCCGTTCTGCGCGACGCCCTGGAAGATCGGGGTCTCGATGACTTTCGGGTTGACCGAGGTCTGCAACGCTTCGAGCACGTCGCGACCGGCCAGATCGATGGCGGCGGCGCGCTGCCATTCGAGCGGGATCTGCGCCCGCTGGGCGGCGATCAGCGCGAGCGTCACCTTGTCGACGTTACCGCCGGCCAGGTAGTGCGACTGCATCTGATCGACCGTCAACGCGAGGCCCGCTTTACGGGCGCGCACGTAGTTCGAGACGATCACGCTCGGCGGGATCCCGATCAAACGCATGCGTACCAAGGAGATGATCCCGAGCGGCACGCCGGCCGCGATCGTCCGGATCCACAGCCCGATCGGGAAGTAGTACAGGAACATGAAGAACAGGATGATCGCGGCGAAGAACACGATGATCATTCCGATGCCGAAAGCGGCCACTGATTACTCCTTGTAGCTTGGAAGCGTAACGGGTTCGACGAAGATGCGCGCGCCCTCGACGCGGGTGACGCGGACCGGCGTGCCGAGCGCGATGAACTCACCCGAAGTGAGCACGTCGACGCGGCGGCCGTCGATCGAGGCGACGCCGGCCGGACGGAGCAGCGATGCCGCCGTGCCGGTGCGACCGCGCAGGTATGTGAAGTCGGCGGACGTGACGTAGTCCGGCCCTTGTTCGGCGAGCAGCGTGAGCCTGCGCATCCAGGCGTTCTCGGGGAACGCGCGGACGGCCAGTGCGAACAGGATGACGGTCAGCACGATCGCCGTCGCCATCGTCTCCGCCGCGACCGTGAAGAACTGCAGCCCGAACGCAAGCGCGACCGCCGCGATCAGGAGAAAGCCCCCGAGTATGCCAGGCAAACCATGCCCGGGTACGACGTGCAACTCGAAGAGGATGCCGATGATGCCCGCGATCGCGAGCACGACCACCAACCCGTTCGAGAATCCGGCGTAGATGTGCGTGCCGAAGAACAATACGAAGGCCATCACGCCGATCACGCCAGCGATGCCGTGGAGGGTCTGCATCTCGATCAACAGTCCGAGCATGCCGATCGTCAAGAGCAGTCCGCTCACGATCGGATCGGTCGCGAAGCGCGCGATCCGTTCGCCCAGGGTATAGTCGGCTTCGACGCGCGGAACGCCTTGCAGGTTCGAACCCGCAAGCGCCGCGTCGAGCGTCGGTGCGGTCGCGTCGGCGATGTGCGCGCGCACGGCGTCCTGGGTGTTGAGCGTGAGGATCGCACCCGCATGTTTGTAGTCCGGCAGATCGACGTTCTTGTCGACCATCGCGCCCGCGACGGTCGCACTGCGACGATTGCGCAGCGCGGTCGATTCGAACTCGCCGCGCAGGGCCGAGATCATCTTGCCGGTGTTGGGGATCGGTTCGGCCGCGCCGATGCTCGCACCGGGGCCCATCACGATCCGATTCGCGGAGAGCGCGATCAACGCGGCGGCCGAGTAGGCGCGCCCGTCGACGTAGGCTATGACCGGTTCTTGCGCGCTGAAGATCGCGTCGCGGATCAGGAAGGCGGCTTCGACCAATCCGCCGCCGCTGTTGATATCGAGGACGATCGCGCGGGCGTGGGAGGCGTTCGCATCGGCGACGCCGCGCTGTACCAGGTGGGCCATGCCGTCATCGACGGTGCCGTCGATGTGGATGACTTCCACTTGCCCGGTCGGCGCAGAGGAAAGCGCGGTCATCCCCAAGCCGATAAAGCCGACGAGTAGGAGAGCGATCCACAGGGAGGCGCGCAGCCGACGGGCGTTCATGCGTAGCACTACCCGCCCGCTTGGCGGAAGTTACGCCGAATGCCTAGGCGAGAGCGGCGGCGACGGCTTCGCGGACGAGATTGCCGTCGGCGAGGCCTTTGAGCTGCGGCATGACGATCTTCATGATCGCGCCCTGATTGCGCCCTTCGGGCGGCAGCGTGTCGACTGCGGCTCGCACGATCGTACGGATCTCTTCGACGGATTTCTGGGCGGGCAGGTAGGCCTGGAGGATCTCGCGCTCGGTCGCCTCTTTCGAAGCGAGGTCGGTCCGTCCGGCCTTGGTGAACTCGGTGAACGAGTCGGTCCGCTGTTTGACTTGCTTGGCGACGACCGCCAGCTCGTCGGCCTCGGTCAGGTCGACGCCCGCCTCGGAACGTTTATAGGTAAAGCCGGAAAGGGCCGACCGCAAAGTGTCGACCCTCACCTGATCTCTGGCCTTCATCGCCGCGACCATGTCGGCGGAGATGCGATCCTTGAGGGTAGCCATCGACTACGTGCGGCGCTTACGCGCGGCGGCCGACTTCTTCTTCTTGCGGACGCTGGGCTTTTCGTAGTGCTCGTGCTTACGCGCTTCGGCGAGAATGCCGGCCTTTTGGGTGGCTTTCTTGAAACGGCGCAACGCGCTCTCGATGGGCTCGCCCGGTGATACGCGGACTTCCATAGTGTAACAACCCCCCTCTCGGCCGCATGCCTGAAGCACGCGAAAATTCAGACCCGTCTCGCGGGCCTCGGCAATGCTACCACAGGGGGGACTAGGGCACAACCTGGATGGTCGTGCCCTTGCCGACGGCGGAGACGGGTGGGCCGTACATAGCGTTGGCGGTCGGGGCCGGCGCCGTGTAGGTTCCCGGAGTGGTGACCCGGAGCGTATACCGGATGGTGAGCGGGGAGCTCGGGTCCAGCCGGTCTGCGAAGAAGGCGGCGTGGTCGTCCAGGATCTGCACGCCGCTCCAGGCCTGGGCGGCGGCCTGGCCCTGCTCGTCCTGGTGCTCGGCTCCGGCCGGGAACGGGTCCTCGACCAGCACGTACTGGACCGCCTCGCGGGTCCGGACCGTCACCGTGACGTTGATCTGGTCGCCGACCCGCCACGGGCCGGGGTGGCCGGCATCGTACGTGCGGTCGATCGAGAACTCCGGCGCTTTCGCGAAGAGTCGCGCGAACAGGCCGCGATCGGGGTCGCTCGCGCTGGTCGCACCCGGCGGGACGTAGCGGACCGCGTCGGTCGCCCAATAGAGCGAGCCGGTGCCGGTCTTCTCGAACGTCAGGGTTCCACCGTTGCGCACCTTGGACGCGGGGATGACGATCTGCGCGTCGGCCGCGTCCAGTATCGGCGAGGTGACGTGCACCGTCCCGACCTCGACGCCGTCGAGCAACACCCGGACGCGCTCGTCCGGATGGAACTCGCTCGCATCCGGATGCAGGGCCTCTGCCAACGCATAGATGCTCGCGGCGGTGTCTTTGGTCGTGTACCACCAGTTGCCGCGTTGCTGCGCGCGCAGGAACGCGATCGTGCGCGCGACGCGCGGCGAATCGGGAGCCAGGGCCGACTCGAGCCGCAACGCGTACGCCGTCGTCTCGATCGGATCGTCTTCCCATGCATAGTGCCACGTGTCGCCGCTCCAGTAGGTGAACGCGCCATCCGTGATCGCGCGCGCATCCAGGAGCGCCAGGAGCGAACGGGCCGCCGCGTCGTTGCCGAGCCGGTGTTCGGCCAGGCCTAGGACCGCGAGCGCGTAGGGATTGAGTTGCTTGGCGTGCGCCAATGTCTGCACGTACCAGGTCGCGGCAACGCCCTTCGCCCGATCCGGGGCGGCTTCCGCGAGCGAGAACAGCATGTAGGCACGGGTATTCCATTCCGAACCGTCCTGCGCACCGCCCCAGAAACGTAAGGTGTCGGCGTTGGAGCGTTCCAACTGCGAGAGTAGGCTCGCGACCCCGCGGTCGTAGACATAATCGGAGACGGAGTAGCCGCCCTGCCGCATCTGGGCAAGCCCGTAGAGCGCGTAGGCCGTCATGAACGGATGGCCGGCATCGTGCTCCCACCAACCCCACGAGCCGTCTGCGTGCTGCAGCTCGCTCAACCGGGCGATCGCGTTCGCGACGATCGGGCCGGGTCGCACATCGTCGGGCGCGCGCAAGCCGGAACGCTTGAGGACGCCGTCCACCACGATCGCCGGCAGCGCCGCCGACATGGTCTGTTCGGTGCAGTAGTACGGATAGACGTCGAGCAGGCGCAGGTTCTGCACGAGTCCCGCGACCACGCTCGGCGTGAGCGAGACGGTGACGTCGCCGCCGAGATAACCGCCCGACGGAACAGTCACGGTCAGGTTCGCATCGTTCGGCAGCGATCCCGCGCTGCGAACGTGCTCGGCGGCGGTGGCGGCGAGCAAGGGCAGCTCCTGGCGGACCGCGTCGGTGCGCGCGCCGTCGCTCCCGAACAGGGTGAGCGAGACCGATCCGGTTCCCGGCACCTTGATCGGCCACGCCGTATCCGCGCTACGATTGGCATCCAAGGTCAGCGACCGCTCGAGCGTCCCGAGACCGAGCGCCCCCGTATCCAGCTTCATGGAGACGGCCGAGCGGTCGGGCATGCCTTGCGCGATGCCGACGATCTCGGTGGTGTCGCCGGCACGCGCGAAGCGCGGCGTTTCGAGGCGCACCAGAAAATCTTTGGTGACGAGCGAGCTGGCCCGCGTGGTGCCGAGCGAGGTGTCGCGCGTGACGGCCAGACCGTCGGTGCGCCAGGTCGTCAGATTGTCCGGCCAGACGAACGTCACGGTCGCACGACCGTTCGCATCCGTCACGATCGACGGCGACCAGTAGGCGGTGTCCTGGAAGTTCGAACGGATGACGGGTTGCGACCGGACCGCGGCGATCGTGGACAAGGGCGAGGTCAGCCGACCTGCCACCGTCTTCGAAAACGCGTTGACGGTATAGGTATCCGCCATCGTCCCAGATCTCTCGAGGGCGCCTTCGTTCGGGCGGAACCACGAGAACGTCGGATAGAAATACGTATCGCGCGTGTAGAACGTCGCCATCGGGTCGATCGGCGAGGCGGCTTGCACCGCGTAGAGCGCTTCGTCCACCACCCCGAGCGCGAGTTCCGCCCGAACCCCGCGACCGCGAAGGTCGCGCGCCTCGATCGCAAATGTCGCGCGCTCGCCGGGCGCGTAGCGTGCCTTGTCCGGACGAACGGTGACGAACAGCGCCTTGGGTGCGGGAACGAGTTTGATCGTCGTCTGCGCGTTCGAGACACCGTTCTCGTTCGGCATCTGGACGGTCACCGTGAACTGTGCCGCATCGGCCGGTGCGTCGAGCGCCAGTGAGGCGCTCATCCCTGCGACGTGTACGACCCGGGTCGACACGAACCGGTCGGTCGCCTCGACCACCAGCACGTCGCGATCCGGCTTCGGCAGGGTGATCAGCACGCGCGGACGTTCGCCCGGCGCGAATGCGTCCTTCTGCGCGATCACGCGCGGCTGATCGGATGGTTGGAACCAGGACCGCTCGCCGTCGTCCAGCACCCACATGTAGAAGTAGCCGTGGGCGACGTTCCCGCGATCGTCTTTCGATGTCGCCTCGAACGAATACGAACCGCCGGCCTTCGGCGTCCAGTCAAACGCGAGCTTCCCGTCGGGGCCGGTCGAGAAGCTGCGCGTTTCGCGCGAGACCTCGACGTACTTCGACCCCTTTACGTCCCAATGCGACCCGACGATGGCCAGCGTCACGTTCGCATTCGGTTGCGGCTTCTCGTCGTACGTCCGCGACGATAGCGCCAGATGCGCGGCCTTGCCGGCCTGGGCGAACCATTCGTCGCTCGATATGGCGAGGTAGAACGCCGCCGGAACCACCCGGAGCGATCCGCTCACCTGGACCGTCCGGCCGGACGCGTCGCGGCCGTCGGCTTCGATCGAGAGTTCGTCTTCGCCGGTAACCGGCTTCGTGGGAAGTGAGAAGCGATGCATGCCCTGAGCGTCGGTGGCGAAATCGCCCTCGGCGACCACGGGCCGCGCGTAGCAGTCGCCACGTCGGCCATAGTCGGCGCTCGACGCGAACGGACCGGGGAAGTACCAGCAATGCGGCTGCCGGCGCGCGACGTAGTGCAGATGCAGTCCGGCCGCCGGACGACCGAAGAAGTATTTCGCCGTAAGCGTGAACGTCGCGGCGTCACCGCCGACCACGAATGGTTTGTCGGGGGCGAACGCGATCTCATACTCGGGCTTCTTGTACGCCAGGATCGAGACGTCGGTCGAGAGGGTCGGGCCGACGCGAATGGCGTACCCGCCGATCGCGGCCTTCTCGGGAAGCCGGACCGAGGCCGCGACCGTTCCGAACGCGTCGATCCGAACGTCGTGCGAGAAGACGATCGTCCCGTCGGACGCCGTTACGGTCACGCTGCGCACGCCGGTCGGGATCCGATAGCCGCCGATGCTGCCGCGACGCACGATCGCGCGGAGTTCGATCGTCTGTCCGGGACGATAGATCGGGCGATCGGTCTGGACCAGCCCGACATCGTCGTCTCCGCTCCGGTCATTCCATGCGTTGACGGTCAGGACCATCGATGAGCCGTCGGCGGTGCTGGCGACCACCACCGGCTCGCTCTTCTCGCCGCTCGGCACATCGAAAGCGGCGAGCCCGTCCTTGTCCGCATGGACGATGCGGACGCCGTCCTTCAGATGCACGGCATATGATGTCGGCCCGGCGTGTCGCGCGAACGTGCGCAAGTCGACCGCATAGAGCAGGCGTGTGGCGCCGAGCGGATTGCCGACAACCCCTAACGTGGTCACGTCGAAGACGGTCGTGCGGTGCGTGTCCCCCACCGTGGCGACGGCAGCATAATAGCCCTGCGGTAGAGCCGGGACCGTGACTACCCATTGCGAGTCTGCTTCGTTACGCACGCCGTCGACGGCGGCCACACGCGGCCCGAACGCATCGCGTGGGAGGCTATTCGCATCGCCCCACCGGTTCACGCCGCCCAAGGCGATGACGCGCTCCAGCGTAAACGCATAGACGTCCACGTGCAGCGGCACCTTCGAAGGTGTCTCGCCCGAATAGTACCCGAGCACCGTCCGGCCGGGAACGTAGGCGCCGCTCGGACCGCCCCAGAGGTACTCCGGCGAGGCGGCCTGCGCCGTCGCTGCGATCAGGACGAGGGTGAGCACGAACGCCGCGGCTACCGCCCAGAAATGCTTCATCGTATCCTCACAACGCGACGGGTGTGGCTGCTGTTACCGAGAAGGACGATGCAACACTCGCTTTGAGAGGTCCCAGCATGCGTCGTCTTCTCGTAGGTCTTTTTCTCGCGTCGACTGTCACGATCTCGCTGACGGCCTGCGGGGGCGGCGGTTCTTCCGCTTCCGCCGACGCGACGCCGGCGACGGATTCGCAGAACGTGACCGGCCTGCCCATCTATCCCGGCATGACCGATGCCGTCACCTTGGGCGCGATGGGCCGCGACGACGGGACCTACTCCGAGTACGGCGCGAAGTCGTCGGATCCGCTCGACGGCGTCGAGGGCTGGTACCGCGCCCATCTGACCGACGCGACCGAGACCGTCAAGGACGATACCTTCGAACACGGCGTCGAGTTCGCGCTCCCGAGCAAAGACCTCGTCGACGTCTACAACGACAAGACCGGGGATGCCGGCGTCGTGACCGTCAAGCTCCTGAAATACACCGGCCCGGCCACCTAGAGACCACACTCTAGCCCGGAGGCCAGCCCATCTGACGGCCGGAGATCACGTGCATGTGCACGTGGTCGACGGTCTGGCCGCCCTCCGGCCCGGTGTTGATCACCAGCCGATTGCCCGGCTCCCACTGTTCGCGCCCGAGTTGCGCGCCGGTGCTGAAGAACCGCGCGACCACCGCCGGATCGGCGTAGCCCGCGAACGTCGCGGCGTTCGGCCAGTGCTTGGTCGTGATCACCAGGCGATGTTGCGGTGCGACCGGAGCGATGTCGTCGATCACGATCACATCCGCATCGCGATAGACGAACGCGGCCGGGATCTCTCCGCTCACGATCTTGCAGAACAGGCAGTTCGGATCTGGTTTCGGATCGTTTTCCATCGTGGTCCTACTTCTTCGGCTTGAGGAACTCGAATGCGACGTGCGTGTCCGGACTCGGCACGAACCCGCCGATGGTCGCCTTGAGGACGATCGGAACGGTCACGTGCACGATCGGCAATGCCGGCACCTGATCGGCGATGCGTGCGTTGGCCTGTTGGTAGATGACCGCGCGCTTCGTATCGCCCGCCACCGCCTCGCCGTCGAGGATCAGCTTGTGGAACGCCTCGTCTCGCCAGAACGAATAGTTCTGGCCGTTCGGTTTGGCTTCCGCGCTCGACGTATCGAGCAACGGCACCATGAAGTTGTCCGGGTCGCCGTTATCGCCGCTCCAGCCGATCAGGCACATCGGATGTTCGCCGCGTCGCACCTTATCGAGAAAGACGCCCCACTCGAACGGTTGCAGGGTGACCGTGACTCCGACCTGCGCGAGATCCGCCTGGATCGTCTCCGCGATGCGCTGCGGTTCGGGCATGTACGGCCGCGGCAGGGTCGGATAGTAGAGTTCGGTCGCAAAGCCCTTCGGGAAACCGGCCGAGGCGAGCAGCGCCTTCGCCTTGGCGACGTCGTGCGGATAGGCCTTGACGGCCGCCGTCTCGCCGATCATGCCGGGCGGCGTCCAGTTGTCGGCGACCATCGCGCCCTTCGGGTAGAGGCCCTTGACGATCCCGCGCACGTCGATCGCATAGGCCATCGCGCGCCGTACGTCGAGCTTGTCGAACGGCGCGCGGTCCATGTTGAACGCGATGTATGAGTTGTTGTTCGCGGGGTGATAGGCGACGACCAGGCCGGTCTGCTTCGCGAGCGAGGCCGCGTCGTCGGGGCGTGGATCGGTGAGGATGTCGACGGTGCCCTTCTGCATCTCGAGCACGCTCGTCGATTGATCCGGGATATCGCGCACGATGACCGTCGAGTAGGCCGGAGTACCGGGGTAGTTCGGGTTGGCGGCAAGCGTGATGTGGTCGTCCTTGACCCAGTCGGCCAACGTGTAGGGTCCCCAGCCGACCGGCGGTGTCCCCGGCTGGCCGTAGCTGTCCGCGTTCGCACGGATGGCGGTAGGCGACGAAATCGCGAACGGCGGCATCGCCAGATCGCGCAAGAACGGACTGAACGCACGCGCGATCGTGATGACGACCGTATCCGCTTTGGGAGCGCGGACGTCGGCGATCAGGCCGGGGAAACCACCGAACATACTCGCGTAGTAGCCATAGATCAGGCTGCCGTGATACGGATCGCCGGTCAGGCGCCAACGATCGAAGTTGAACTTCACCGCCGCGGCGTCGACCGGAGTGCCGTCCGAGAACTTCAGCCCCGGCTTGAGCGTGAACGTCCAGATGCGACCGTCCGGGCTGGTCATCCACTTCTGCGCGATTGCCGGCTGGACTTGAAACGTTCCGAGCTTGAAATCGACCAAGCCCTTGAGGATCTCTTGCGTCAGATTGAGCGACATGCCATCGGTGGCCTGAGCCGGGTCCATCACGATCGCATCCTTGACGCGAGCCTCGATCAGCGTCGCACTCGAGACGGAACCGCCGCCGCACGCGGAAAGCCCTACGGCGGTGGCGAGAACGAGCGCGCCTGCGCGCGCGACGATGGCGAACGACACGGATGGACTCCTTAGCGGGTACGGATGGTAAACGACCACGATTTCGAGGTGACGTTGCCTGCCAGGTCCGCGGCCTTGACGGTCACGTGCACGACGCCGTCGGGATACGGAACGACCGGGACGTAGTGGACGAAGCGCGCGGTACGGACCGAGCTCGCGGTGATGTCGTGACCGTCGACGATGATCCGGACGGAGGATGGATTGACCGGGACCGCGTCCGAAACGAACGTCGCGTAGAGCGAGGGGCGCGAACTATTGACGACCGCGCCTTCGTCCGGCGCGAAGTCGCCGATGCCCGGAGGCGAACTCGAGGCGGAGATGCTCTCCGGCGCCTGCCGCATGTACTCGGAGCCGCCCGAGCGCAGGTGCCCGATGATCGGCACGTCCGCGAAGTTCGCCCCGTTCGGAATGCGATACGAACCGACGTAGGTGCCCGGCTCGCGCTCGCTCATGCCGAGGCCGAGGACGTAGGGTCCGACATCGAATTGGGCTGCGCCCGCCGCCGTCCCGCGAAGCGTGACGGTAAGCAGATCGTTCGCGCGGAGCGGGTGGGTCGCGCTGGTCCCGACCGATGCGATCGCCGACGGCGCGCCCGTATCCGCAAGCGCGCGGCCGGCCAGTACTTCGCGCACCTCGTTGGTGGCGACGTTATACCGCACCGCGACGCTGTCGCCCGCGTGCAAGTCGTCGATCGTCGCAGCGGTTCCGTTGATCGAGACGCGGGTGTTGCGCCCCGGAACGATGATATGACCATCGGCGAGGACCATCTGCCCGCTCGCAACGGCCGCGACCGTTCCGACTCGCGAGCCGAACTGATCGACCACCCGATCCGCCCGCGCGAGGCTCGCGCCGAAGAGATGGGCGTAGTCGCCCGGGCGCACGTCGGTCAGCTCGCCGGGAACGGTCACGTTCGCGTTCACGTCCTCGAGCAGAATGGTCGCGTTCGGCGCGATCGGGGTCGTGCGGATCGAGGCGTTATATGAGAGCGTCACCGTCGGCGGGTCCGAGTCGACGTCGACCGCCGTGACCGTACCGACCTGCTCGACGCGCTTGGCAGACCGAGATATGCCGTTCCCCGAGCGCCCGATCAACTGCGAGACGACCGTGACCAACGCCGCCTTGCGATCGAACGACGCTTGCGAGCCGAGGACGTCGGTGAAGAAGCGGAGCGGGGCGTAGAGCACGTTTTTGATCTCGACCGGTGCGGCATCCAGGGGCGTCGCATCGCCGTCGATATCGGCACTGCGGCTGCCGAGTTGCAAGGTCACCGTCTTGTACCCGACGTGGGTGACGATCCGCTTGCCGTCCTGCGCGAAGTCGAGACCGAGCGCTTCGATGATGCGCCGCACCGGGACGAGCAGATGCCCGGCGACCATCCGCGGCGGCGGATCGATCGCAAGCCGCTCGCCGTTGATGACGATGCCGATCTTGGCCGTCTTGGATGCGCCCGGAGCGGCGCCCAGCAACAGCGCGCACGCCGCGACGAGTGCGAGCGTTCTCATGCGAGGATCTCGCGGTAGACGTCGGCCGTCGCGCGCGCGCATCGATCCCAGGTATAGGTCTTCGCCATCTCCGCCCCTTGGTTGACGAGCCGCGCCCGGAAGCCCTCGTCGTCCAGCACCTTTAGCAGCATCGCGGTGAGCGCGCCCGGATCGCGCGCCGGAAAGATCGCGGCGGCATCCCGGAGCACCTCGGGGACCGCTTCGTCGCTTGCGATGACGGGGGCGCCGGCCGCCATCGCCTCGAGCATCGGTAGCCCGAAGCCTTCGCAGAGCGCCGGATGCACGAGCGCGCTCGCGCCGCGATAGTACGAGAGGAGCGCGCTCTCGGGCAGATCGCCGAGCGCACGGATCCGCCGTTCGGGCGTACTCCGCCGTTCCAGCTCGCCGTCGAAATCATCGTTGCCGGTGACGTAGAGATCGACCGCGGCCCGGTCCGGGAGCGACGACCATGCCTCGAACAGGGTCGCAATATTCTTATGCGTTCGATGATTGCCGACGTAGAGCAGGTACGGGCGCTCGGCGCGTTGCGGCGCGGCCGGCGCGGAGAACATCTCGCTCACGCCGAGCGGCACCACCCGGATCTTCTCCGGATCGACCTTGAGATACCGGCGCAGATCGTCGATGGTTCGCGGATCGTCCGTGATCACGCGAGCCGCGCGCGCGCATGCGAATCGCACGACCGAGCGGTAGTACGGCCCGACCTTGCTCTTGAAGAATTGCGGAAAGCGCAGGTGGATCAGGTCGTGGATCGTCAGCACGAAGGGCCCGGGCGGAGCGAGCGGGACGTACTGCGAGAGGAAATGCGAGACCGCCGGCCGCGCCATCCGCATCGCTAACGGCATGCCGATCTGCTCGTGCCAGCCGAAGTTCCGTCCACGGTCGAAGAATCGGTAGGCGAACTCTGGGGCGACCCACGGCAGGCGCGCGCGCAGCTCGCGCGCATAGGCGATCATTCCGACGGACATCTGGCGGGTCTCGCGCGCGTCGATACAGATCAGCGGTTTCATCGTGCCCGCCGGGCTTTCCACGAGACCACGCTCGGATAGAGGGCCGACATCCAGGCGACGTAGATCCCGCGCGGGCCATCGAGCAGCCCACCGCGTACGACTAGGCTGTAGATGAGGCGCAGGGGCACGAGCAACGGGTTCGCGCGCGGAGGGTGACCGGCGGCCTCCAGATCGGTATAGCGCGCGAACTTCTCACGGTACGATTCGACCGTCTCGTACGAGTAGTGGAGCAGCCGTCCGCCCAACCGTTCGACCGGACCGTCGACCACGTACCGTTCGTGGAGCTCCGCATCGCCGCCGGAGGCCGGGTTCGCCTCGACCCGTGCTTTCGCGACGCGCATCAGACGGAGCAACGATTCCCCTTGCCACATGCGCAGCGGCTTGCCGCAGAAATAGGTGTCGCGTGCGACCGCATAGCCGTCGGCGGTTCCCGCGCACGCAAGCACGGCGTCGCGAAGATCGTCGTCGAGCGCTTCGTCGGCATCCAGAGCGAAAGCCCAGGGTGTCGCGACCTGTGCGAGCGCGAATCGTCGCGCCTCTACGAAGCCGTCCCACGGGCGCTCGATGACCCGCGCCCCGTAGAGCGCGGCCAGCTCTCGCGTACGATCGCACGATTGCGCGTCGATCACCAAGATCGAGACTCCGTGCGGCAGCGACCCGAGCGCCCGCGAAATGCGGCTCTCCTCGTCGCGCGTCAGCACGACGACGGTCACGTCGCCGGGGCTCAGTGTGGTACGGCCGCCTCGCGGACCGAGGTGTGCTCGCCGCGGATGCGTTCCTCGTGGGTCAGCGCCGCGCCGATGAAGTCGCGGTAGAGCGGCGACGGACGGTTCGGACGAGACTTGAACTCGGGGTGCGCCTGGGTGCCGACGAACCAGGGATGCATGTCCGGCGGAAGTTCGATGCACTCGACCAAGCGGGTCTTGCCGACCGAGTGGTGCCCGGAGAAGCGCATACCGTGTTCTTCGAATACCTGCGTGTAGCGGTTGTTGAACTCGTAGCGGTGGCGATGACGTTCGCTGATCTCGAGTTCGCCGTAGGCCTTGGCCGCAAGCGTTCCCGGCTCGAGCGTACAGGCGTACGCGCCCAGGCGCATCGTGCCGCCGTAGATCTCCAGATTGCGCTGATCCGGCATGAAGTCGATCACCGGATCCGGCGTCGTCTCGTCGACCTCGCTGCTCATCGCGTCGGGCAGCCGGCAGACGTTGCGCGCGAACTCGACGCAGGCCATCTGCATGCCGAGACAGATCCCGAGGAACGGGATCTTCTGTTCGCGAGCGTATTGGATCGCTTTGATCTTGCCCCCGACGCCGCGCGCTCCGAAACCGGGCGCGACCAGGATCCCGTGCGCGCCGGCGAGCACGCCGACGCCCTCGGTCTCGACCAACTCTGAGTCGATCCGCTTGACCTCGACGGTCGCCTCGTAATAGATGCCGGAGTGGTAGAGCGCTTCGTTGATGGAGATGTACGCGTCCTTGAGCTCGACGTACTTTCCGACCAGCGCGATGGTGACGTGGCGTTTGGGATGATGGATCCGGTCGACGATGGCCGCCCACTCGTCGAGTTGCGCAGGCGCGGTCGAGAGCCGCAGTTTGCGGACGGTCGCCTCGGCCAGGCCTTCGGCTTCGAGGTTGAGCGGCACCTGATAGATGGTCGACGCATCGGCGTTCTGCACGACCGCGCTCGGCGGCACGTCGCAGAAGAGCGCGATCTTCTCCTTCAGCTCGACCGGCATGGCCGCGGACGAGTTGGTGCGGCAGACGATCGCGTCGGGCGTGATGCCGATCCCGCGCAGTTCGCGGACCGAATGCTGGGTCGGCTTGGTCTTGAGCTCGTCGGCGGCTCCGAGATGCGGCACCAAGGTCAGGTGACAGTACATCACGTTCTCTTCGCCGACGTCGTAGCGCATCTGGCGGATCGCTTCGAGGAACGGGAGCGACTCGATGTCGCCGACCGTGCCGCCGACCTCGACGATGCAGACCTCGGCATGACTCGCCTCGGCGACCCGTTTGATATGCGCCTTGATCTCGTTCGTGATATGCGGGATCACCTGGACGGTCGCGCCGAGGTAGTCTCCGCGCCGTTCCTTCTCGATGACGGAGCTGTAGATCTGGCCGGTCGTGACGTTGTTGTGACGGAGCAGGTTCTCGTCGATGAAGCGTTCGTAGTGTCCGAGGTCGAGGTCCGTCTCGGCGCCGTCTTCCGTGACGAAGCACTCCCCGTGTTGATACGGGTTCATGGTGCCTGCGTCGACGTTGATATACGGGTCGAGTTTTTGGACCGACACGGTGATACCGCGCGATCGCAACAATCGTCCGAGCGAGGCCGCGGTGATGCCCTTACCGAGTGAGCTCACGACGCCGCCGGTGAAGAAAATATACTTCGCCATCTC
The DNA here is from genome assembly GCA_041690835.1 of Vulcanimicrobiota bacterium. GTDB lineage: Bacteria > Vulcanimicrobiota > Vulcanimicrobiia > Vulcanimicrobiales > Vulcanimicrobiaceae > JALYSX01. The sequence goes on from JBEPVY010000001.1 coordinate 14,829, forward strand.
GGGAAGTAATTATTCCGGCGCTGGGGTCAGGAAGCCTTCACCTTGACGTAGCGCGGGGAGCCCGCATAGTCGGAACGGACCTCGACCTTGCCCTGCGGGAAGGCGGCCCGGGCCAGGCCTTCGAGGCCGTCCATGGTGGGGGGCGCGGCCTCGAGGAGGAGCAGGCCACCCGGCCGCATCAAGCTCGCCGCGCCGAGCAGCAGGCGGCGGTAGTGGTTGAGCCCGTCGGGACCGCCGTCGAGCGCCTCGCGCGGCTCGAAAGCGACCGGGTTGGGCGCCTGCGGGACGTCGCCGGACGGGATATACGGCAGATTCGCGACCAGGACGTCGTAGCGGCGTTCGAGGACCGGGCCGGCCAGGTCGCCGAGATAGAACTTGCAGCGTGCGTGGACGTTTAAGCGGCGGGCGTTGTGCTCGGCCACCTTGATCGCGGCGGCCGACATGTCGGTGCCCGCGATGGCGGCATTCGGGACTTCCGCGGCGATCGAGCAGCCGATCGCGCCCGAGCCGACCCCCACGTCGAGCACGGTCAGCAGTGCTTTTGGGAGATCCGGGTTGACGCGGGCGCGCAAGAATGCGACCGCCTCGTCCACCAGATGCTCGGTCTCGGGGCGCGGGATCAAGACCCGGTCGTTGACGGTGAACTCGCGGCCGTAGAACCAGGCCGAGCCGAGGATGTAGGCGATCGGCGTGCCGGCGGCGCGGCGCTCGACCAGCGCTTGATACTTCTCGACCTGCGGGCGATTCAAAAACGTCTCTGCATTGGAGACGAGCCATTCGCGGTCTCGGCCGAGCGCGTGCGCCAGCAATATCTGCGAGTCGGCACGCGCCGAGTCGCTCGACTTTGCGAGTGCGATCACGCCGCGCGCGAGGATCGTTGCCAAAGGTTGCGGTTTGAACGGCGCAGCGGACGTCATCGGCCCGCCCATTCAACGGTCCTCGCGCTCAACCTTGCAGGAGTACACCGCGCGCTTCAAGGTCCCCGACGTCGCGGCCCGCGCGGTTGCGCAGGACCGGGTGCTCGAACGACGCCAAGCGCGCCAGTTCTTCGCGACGACCGACGAAGTCGTCGCAGGCGACCACGGCGCGAAGCATCGTTTCGGCCTTCGGCGCCACGCCCGGAGTTACTCTTAGGAGACTTCTTCTCCGGCCAGCAGGCGGGCGCGCTCGTCTTTGAGGAGTTCGTCGACCAGATCGCCGATGTCGCCGTCCATGATCCCGCGCAGGTTGCCGAAGCTCTGGTTGATGCGGTGGTCGGTGACGCGGTCTTGCGGGAAGTTATACGTCCGGATCTTCTCCGAACGATCGCCGCTGCCGACCTGACTGCGACGGAGCGAGCCCTTGGCCTCGGCCTGTTCGCGCTCCCGTTTTTCGTAGAGCATCGAGCGGAGCATGGTCATCGCGCGGGCGCGGTTCTGCATCTGCGATCGCTCTTGCTGCGACGCGACGATGATGCCGGAGGGCACGTGGGTGATGCGGATCGCGGATTCGGTCTTGTTGACGTACTGGCCGCCCGCGCCGCTGGCCTTATACGTGTCGATCTGGAGGTCGGTGTTCTTGATCTCGATCTCGACGTTCTCTTCGACCTCGGGGAGCACGGCGACGGTCGCGGTGCTGGTGTGGATACGGCCCTGGGCCTCGGTCGCCGGGACGCGCTGGACGCGGTGCACGCCCGACTCGTGCTTGAACGAGCGGTACGGCGAGTTGCCCCGGATCCCGAAGACGATCTCCTTGTAGCCGCCGGCGTCGCTCTCGGACTGGGAGATCAGTTCGACCTTCATGCCCTGGCGTTCGGCATAGCGCATGTACATGCGCGCGAGGTCACCGGCGAAGATCGCGGCTTCGTCACCGCCCGCGCCCGCCCGGACTTCGACGAAGAGATCTTTCTCGTCGTCCGGATCCTTCGGGATCATCAGGACTTGGAGTTCCGCTTCGAGCGCCTCGCCACGCGCGCGCAGGTCCTTGGCCTCGTCTTCGGCCATCTCGCGCATCTCGGGATCGGTCTCGCTCTCGATCAGCGTCGCGTTCTCGCGCGCTTCGTCCTGGACCTTACGGAACTCGCGATAGACGCGAACCGTATCTTCCATCGCGCTGCGCTCTTTGACGAGCGAGGTAAAGCGAGCCTGATCGAACCCACCGGCCGGATTGGCCAGCTCGCGTTCGATCTCATCAAACCGCCGAGCGATCGTCTCAAGCCGATCGGCAAAGGTCGTCATATCTTTCTCACCCCAAGCGTAGCAATATTCTTTGCCCTCGAAACGCATGCTGCCGTCTTGTCGATGACCGCCCTTGTCATCCCGAGCGTAGCGCAAAGCGCGTAGTCGAGGGACGAGGGTCGGCGACCAGACATAAGAAGAGACGAGCCGCCAATGGCGACCCGTCTCTGGGATACGTTCGAGCCGGCTAAGCTTCCGCGGTCGCCTTCGAGGATTCTTTCGCGGCCTTGCGAGCGGCGGCTTCTTCTTGCTTCTGCTTCGCCAGAATGGCGCGCTGGTTGAACTTGTCAACCCGGCCGGCGGTATCGATCAGCTTTTGCTGACCGGTGAAGAGCGGATGGCAAGCCGAGCAGATCTCGACCGAGATCGTTTTCATCGTCGAGCCGGTCGTAAAGGCGCTACCGCAGGCACAATGGACGGCGGCTTCGGGGTACCAGGTGGGGTGGATCTTGTCTTTCACAGCCATACGATTATACCAGGCCTGGCAAGGGGGGCAAGATTGCTACCTAAGTGGCAGCCGAATCTGCCGGCGAGCGTCGATTTCTGGCGATCGAGCGGGCGCTCCGCGTAACTTCTGCCACGGCTTCTGCGTTCTTTACTACGTCGCAGTGGCGGCCAGAAAAACGTCTCGCCGTGCGAGCGCTCTTCATCCCCAGAACGAATCCCCGGCATCCCTTAAGGATGACACGGTCCAATTGGATCCGACCTCCCACACCCAAGACGAAAGTGAACACATTGCAGCCAGCCCCGCGCCCGGCAAACAAGGACCGCGAGCCCTCGAACTCCAAGGCAGGGCCCGTGAAGTACCGATCGTTATTCGTAGCCGGCGTGGTCGCGTCGGCCGCCCTTGCTTTGTCCGTGGTGACCACGTCGCTTGGCGGATCGCCCGCGGCCGCCGCCACGGCACCCCCGACTCCGCCGCCGCTCCCGGCCTCGACCTCGGCTCCGGCCCCGGTCGGAACGCCGGCCGCCAATCCGTACGCCGTTCCGACCTTGACGCCCGTCAGCTCGCCGAATCCCGGCAAGACGCCGGCGCCGCCGGCGGGCTTCCGCAAGGGGATCGAGGGCGTCTGGGAAGTGCAGATCCAACGCGGCGCAGCGACCGAGTACGATCACTTTCAACTCAAGCAGGATCAGAACGCGATCACGGGCTTCTACCTGGACACGGATAAGAAGAAATTCCCGCTCGCCGGATCCCTCGACGGCAAGACGATCCGCATCGTGGTGACGTTCGCGGACGGAACGACCGCGACGTTCACGGCCCAACTCGACGGGACGACCGACATGCTCGGGCTGATGCTGACGCCCAAAGAATCGACGCCGTTCACCGCGGCGTATCGTCCGAAAGAGAGCTTCTTCGACAACATCAACCCGTCGCCGGGCGGCCTCGGCGGTACCGGCGGGCGCCCGCCGAAGTAGCGCCCTTCGAGCCCTTCGAGAAAAGAACGCGCCGCCTATGTAGCGGCGCGTTCTGCTAGGCGGCGTTCGACGTACGGTTGCAGACCGCCGGCGTCGATGAGCGCCTGCATGAACGGCGGAAACGCCGCCGCCTGGAACTGCGTGCCCTTGGTGATGTTCCGCACGACGCCGGTCGAGGGTTCGACCTCGATCTCGTCGCCCGCCGAAATACCGTCGACCGCCTCGGGGGATTCGAAGATCGGCAAGCCGATGTTGAGCGCGTTGCGATAGAATATCCGTGCGAACGACTTCGCGATCACGGCCGACGTGCCCGAGCCCTTGATCGCGATCGGTGCGACCTCGCGGCTCGAACCGCATCCGAAGTTCGAATCGGCCACGATGATGTCGCCGGGCTTCATGCGCGCGGTATATTCCGGATCGAGTCCTTCGAGCGCGTGTTTGCCGAGCTCGACCGGATCGACCAGGTTGCAGTACTTGCCGGGGATGATCACGTCCGTATCGACGTTCTTACCGTAGGTGTGCGCGTGTCCGCGGAGCGATGATGCCATTATGCGTGTGCCAGTTCCATGACGCGAGGGTCGGTGATGATGCCGGTGAGGGCGGATGCCGCGCAGGTCGCGGGCGACGCGAGGTAGACTTCGGCGGTGGGCGAGCCCATCCGGCCGACGTAGTTACGGTTGGTCGTCGAGAGGCAGCGCTCGCCGTCGCCGAGCGTGCCCATATGGCCGCCGAAGCAGGCGCCGCAGCCGGGCGTATTGACGATGCAACCGGCCGATGCGAGGATCGTGAGGATGCCCTCTTGGGCGGCCTGCATCCAGACCTTCTGCGAGCCCGGGTTGATGATCACGCGCAGGCGCGATGCGATCTTCTTGCCGTCCAGGATCTTCGCGACCACGCGCAGATCTTCGATGTAGCCGTTGGTGCACGAGCCGATGAAGACCTGATCGAGCGGGATATCGTCGCGGGTGACGTCCGAGACGCCGTGCACGTTGTCGGGCGTGTGCGGACAGGCGATCTGCGGCTCGAGGTTGCCGACATCGATCTTGACGATCCGCTCGTAGACCGCATCCGCATCCGAAGCCTCGACGATGAACTTGCGATCGGTGCGTTCTTGGACGTACGCGATCGCCTTGGCATCGGCGTGGAAGATGCCGTTCTTGGCGCCGGCTTCGATCGCCATGTTGGCCATGGTGGTGCGACCGGTGATCGAGAGCGCATCGACCGTCGTGCCGTGGTACTCGATCGCACGATAGGTCGCGCCGTCGATACCGAGCGTGCCGACCGTCTTGAGCATGATGTCCTTGGCCGAGACCATCTCGCCGAGCTGACCGTCGTAGACGATCTTGATGGTTGACGGGACCTTGATCCAGACCTCGCCGAGGATGAACGCGGCCGCGATGTCGGTCGACCCCATGCCGGTCGCGAACGCGCCGAGCGCGCCGTACGTACACGTGTGGGAGTCGCCGCCGACGATCAACTCGCCGGGCGCGATCAGACCTTCTTCGGGGAGCACGACGTGCTCGATCCCGCCCCGTCCGACGTCGAAGAAGTGTTCGATCTTCTGATCGATGGCGAAGTCTTTCATCAACTTCGCGATCTTGGCCGACTGCACGTCCTTGGCCGGGACGAAGTGGTCTTCGACGAGCGCGATCTTGGACGGATCGAAGACGCGGTCGGCACCCTTGATCTGGCGCATGACGCCGATCGAGACGGCTGCCGAGAGCTCGTTGGCGAGCACCAGGTCGACTTTGGCGTTGATGATCTGCCCGGGTTCGACGCGGTCGAGGCCGGCGTGGCGTGCGAGGATCTTTTCGGTGAGCGTCATTCCCATGATGGTGGAGTTACTGCGGCGAAGGAACGGACTCATGCAAGACCGCTCTTTCGGCTTTGCGACCCGGGCCATCCATGCCGGGACGCCGCCCGACCCCGTCACCGGCTCGCGCGTCGCGCCCATCTATCAGACTGCGTCTTTTGTCTTCGGCTCGACCGAGCAAGCCGCCGAGCTCTTCCAGCTCCGCTCGTACGGCCATATCTACAGCCGGATCAGCAACCCGACCGTCGCCGCGTTCGAGGAACGGATGGCCTCGCTCGAGGGCGGGCTGGGTGCGGTCGCGTTCGCGAGCGGCCTGGCCGCCCAGCTCTGTACCGTGCTCTCGCTCGCTCAGAGCGGCGACCACATCGTCTCCTCGCAGAACATCTATGGGGGCACGGTCACCCAGTTCTCGATCACCCTCAAACGGATGGGGATCGAGACGACCTTCGTGCCGGTCGACGACTACGCGGCCATCGCCGCCGCGATCCGGCCGAACACGCGCCTGCTCTTCGCCGAGACGATCGGTAACCCGTCCGGGACGATCGCGGACCTGCGCAAGCTCGCCGACGTCGCGCACGAAGGCGGCATCCCGCTGGTGGTCGACAACACGTTCGCATCGCCGTACCTGGTCCGGCCGATCGAGCACGGCGCCGACCTGGTGGTCCACTCGGCGACCAAGTTCATCTCCGGCCACGGCACCGTCATCGGCGGCGTGCTGATCGACGCGGGTGTCTTCCCGTGGGAGAACGGCCGCTTTCCGCTCCTCTCGGAACCGAGCCCCGGCTACCATCAGAAGATCTTCACCGAGACGTTCGGCGAGTACGCGTTTCTTATGCGGGCACGCGCCGAAGTATTGCGCGATGTCGGCGCCCAGATGTCTCCGATGGATGCCTGGCTGCTCTTGCTCGGCCTCGAGACGCTGCCGCTTCGCATTCGCGAACACGCGCGCAACACCGAAGCGATCGTCGCGTTCCTCAAGGGCCGGCCCGAGGTCGCTTGGATCAAGCCCCCCGAGATGGGATCGATCTTCACGTTCGGCATCGTCGGCGGGCGCGACGCCGGCCGGCGCTTCATCGATGCGCTCGAACTCTGGAGCCACCTTGCCAACGTCGGTGACGCCAAGTCGCTCGTCATCCACCCCGCCAGCACCACCCACTCGCAACTCTCGGACGACGAGATGCGCAACGGCGGCGTCGAACCCGAAGCCGTCCGCCTTAGCGTCGGCCTAGAGGACGTCGACGACCTCATCTGGGACCTGGACAACGCGCTCAAAGCCGCGTGCGTCGCAGAAACGGTGGAAGCGTGACCCGCATCGTGAAGGGCCAAGCCCTTGTTGTAACGACGCGCCCCTCCCCTGTTGTAACGACGCGCCCCTTCGCTGTCATCCCGAGCGTAGCGAAGCGTAGTCGAGGGACGACTCGAGGCGGTTGCGTTGTGGAGGTCCCTCGACTACGCGCTTCGCGCTACGCTCGGGATGACAAAGAAGGTCGCTTCGCTCCGGAAGACAAGGCATGATCCTCAACACCGTCTCCCAGCGGCGCGACTTGCTCGACCGTTCTAAAACGATCGCGTTGGTCGGCGCGTCGGGGAATCCGATGCGGCCGAGCTACACGGTCTTCTCTTATCTCCGCACGCGCACGCGCTATCAGGTAACGCCGATCAATCCGACGATCGCGGCGATCGACGGCGTGACGGCGTTCCCGTCGCTCACGGCCTACGCCGCGGTACACGGCGCGCCGGATATCGTGGATGTCTTCCGCAAGCCGAGCGAAGTGCTCGCGGTCGTCGATGAGGCGATCGCGGTCGGCGCCAAGGCGATCTGGTTCCAGTACGGGGTCATCAACGACGAAGCGATCGCGCGCGCCGATGCGGCCGGACTCGAGGTCGTCGTGGATCGCTGTCTCAAGGTCGAGTCGGCACGGTTCGACGGCGGACTCTCGACCAGCGGTCTGAACAGCGGGCTCATCACCAGCCGGCGCCGTGTCATATAACCGCGAGACCGCCGAACTCGACGCCGAGATCCTCGGCGTCATCGGCAAGTGGCACAAGCGCGATCGCGACCTCGGCGAGGCCGAGTTCGAGGATCTCGCCCAACGTATCTTCGCCTACCAGCTGCGCTACGACGAACCGTACACGCGTTACTGTGCCTCGCTCGGCGTCACGCCGCACGCACTCCCCGCGACCTGGCGCGACATCCCGGCCGTACCGACCGGTGCGTTCAAAGAGGCGACCCTGGCGACGTTCGATCCGGAGCGCGCCGTGCTCGCCTTCGAGACGAGCGGGACGACCAAGGGCGTCGGCGGCCGACACTTCATGGACACGCGCGCACTCTACGACGGATCGCTCCTGGCCGGCTTCGATCGCTTCATGCTTGCCGACCTCGATGGCGGGAAGCGCCTGCGCTACTTCAACTTCGTGCCGAACCCGGCCGATCGGCCGCAGTCCTCGCTCGGGTACATGATGGGGCGCGTCTGCGCGGAGCGCGGCGACGGTCAGACCGGTTGGTATCTGCGCGGCGACGATCTCTTCGTCGAGGCGTTCCTAGCCGACGCGAAAGCGGCGATCGCCGATGGCGCCCCCGTCTGCATCGCGGGCACGGCATTCGCCTTCGTCCAGCTCTGCGACGAGCTTGCCAAGCGCGAGATCGCGCTTGCGTTCGCGCCGGGTTCCCGCGTGATGGAGACCGGCGGTTTCAAGGGCCGCAGCCGAGTCGTCACCCGCGACCAGCTCTACGCATCGATCGGCGCGTGTTTCGGCATCCCCGCCGAACGCATCGTCGCCGAATACTCGATGACCGAACTCTCCTCGCAGTGGTACGACACCGGTCCGACCCGCGTCAAACATGCGCCGCCGTGGCTTCGCGCGAAGGTCGTGGCAGCGGACGGCAAGCTCGTACCGGACGGCATCGTCGGCGCGCTCGTGCACGTGGATCTCGCCAATCGTGGCTCGTGCATCGCGGTCCAGACCGAAGATCTCGGCGCGATCGTCGACGGCGGGATCGTCTTGATCGGGCGCGAGCATGGCGCGGAACTGCGCGGCTGTTCGCTCGATGCCGAAGCGTTGCGCACGACCCGATGAACGGAACCCTGGCCGACGTTCCGGTCCGCGCCATCCTGCGCGGACTCGCCGACGCCGCCAAGCGCTGGGCCGACGCCGACTTCCCGCCGCGCGTACGAGTGCTCGAAGCCATCGTCGCCCGGACCGGCTACACGCTCCCGGTCGTCGAGTACGCACTCGACCGGCTCTTCGAGACCATCACCGAACCCGCACTGACGGCGACCATCGTCTCTGAACTCGGCTCGCTCGATGCGCTCGACGGCTTCGTCGCCCGCAAAGGGCGCTCGCCGGCGCGCGCACTCCCGGTCGGACCGGTCTGCGTCGTCTCGAGCCGCACCACCATCGGGGTCGCGATTCCGGCGGCCGTCTTCGCGCTCTGCGCCAAGTGCGATGTGGTGGTGAAAGACCGTGAGGATCGCCTCGTCTCGGCCTTCTTCGCCTCGCTCGTACAGGAGCACGATGCATTTGGAACCGCCGCGCGGGCCGAGACCTGGAGCGGCTCGCACGATGCGCGCGATCTCTCCACATTCGCAAGCGTCGTGGCGTACGGGCGGAACGATACCCTCGCAGAGATCCGCGCCGCCTGCGCTCCCGAAGCGCGCTTCACCGGTTTCGGCGCACGCGCGAGCATCGGCTACATCCCACGCGAAGCACTCGTCGACGATCGCGCCGCCGCCGCGCTGGCCGAAGGTGCCGCTCGAGATCTCGTGCTCTACGAATCGGAAGGCTGCCTCTCGCTGCATGCGCTCTTCGTCGAGCGCGGCGGACACATCGTGCCCGACCGGTTCGCCTTGCTCCTCGCGGAGGCGCTCGAACGCGCCCACGTCGAGTTCCCTCCCGGCGAGCGCGGTGCCGGAGCATCGGCCCGCTTGGGCAGCGCTCGTGCCCTCGCCGCCTTCCGCGCCGCCGGCGGTGCCGGCACCGTCTACGGTGACGGGTCGGCGCGCCATCTGCTCGTCCTCGATCCGCCCGCAAGCGATCCGCCCCTGCTATTGCCGCGAGCGCTCAACCTCCACATCGTCGATGCTCCGGTAGAGGTCATAGCCTACCTCAAGCGTCACGGCATCGCCGTTGAGGCGTTGGCCACGAGCGGAAAGCGCGAGGATGTCGTGAAGATGGCGGTCGATGCAGGTGCCGCCCGGATCGCGACCTTCGGTGCGCTCCAGTCACCGCTGATGGAAGGGAATCACGGCGGACGCCTGCGCGTTGCCGACTATATCCGATGGATGACCGACGACAGATGACCGACGACGACTTCGAGGATCTGCGCGGTCCGGTGCCGGGCGCGCGCACGCGCGAACTGACGCCGAGCCTGCGCGCGCGCGAGTCGCACAACGTGACCTTCTTCTCCGAGCGCTTTCCGATCTTCTGGGAGTCGGCGCTCGGCGCGACCGTCACCGACGTCGACGGCAATCGCTACATCGATCTGACCTCCGCCTTTGGCGTCGCCAACGTCGGCCATTCCAATCCGTACGTCGTCTCGACGATCGCGGATCAAGCCTCGCGCTTGATGCACGGCATGGGCGACGTCCACCCGACCGAGGTCAAAGCCAAGCTCTTCGACCGGCTCGCGCAGCTCTTGCCGGCCGAACTCGACAAGGTCTTCCTCGCGACGACCGGCTCCGAGGCCGTCGAGGCGGCGCTCAAGACCGCCATGGTCGCGACCGGCAAGCACGCCTTTGCGTACTATCGCGGCGCCTATCACGGTCTCTCGCTCGGAACGCTCGGCATCTCCGGCATCGAGAAGTTCCGCGCACCGTTCGCCGGTGCGATCGCGGGCGACGCGAACGTCGAGTTGACGTACCCGGGCCACTTCGGCGACGACGCTTCCTCTGCCGAGACCGCGATCGCGCGCACCCGCAAGGAGCTGGGCGCGCGCACCGACCTCGCCGCGCTGATCGTCGAGCCGATCCAAGGACGCGGCGGCACGATCGTTCCGCCGGCCGGCTATCTGGCCGCGCTACGCACGCTCTGCGACGAACGCGGCATCCTCTTGATCTTCGATGAGATCTACACCGGCTTCGGCCGGACCGGCACGTGGTTCGCCTTCGAACGCGAGAAGGTCGTACCGGATATTCTCTGCATCGGCAAGGCGATGGGCGGCGGCTTCCCGATCAGCGCGGCGATCGCGCGCGAAAAGATCATGGACGCCTGGCCCGTCTCACGCGGTGAAGCCTTGCATACCTCCACGTACCTCGGGAACCCGATGGGCTGCGCTGCCGCGCTCTCGACCATCGACGAACTCGATCGCCTAGAACTTCCGGCCATCGCGGACAGGCTCGGGCACGAACTGGGCGGGCGACTCGAAGAGTTGCGTTCGCATACGATCGTGCGCGCGATCCGCGGACGCGGACTGCTCTGGGGCATCGATTTTCCGGACGCGGCATCGGCCGAGATGGTTGTGGTCGAAGGGCTCGCGCGCGGCGTGATCGCGCTACAGGCCGGCCCCGAAGGCAACGTCGTCCAGATCGCGCCACCGCTGGTCATCACCAAACGTCAACTCTATCGAGCGATCGACATCCTCGAATCCATCATCGTTACGCTAACGGGGAACTCAAAGTGAGCGAAGTCTACAAGATCGGCCTGGTCGGAAGCGGCTTCGGCCTCAAGGCCCATCTCCCGGCGCTGGCCGCGCACCCGCGCTTCGAGTGCGTCGCGCTCGCCTCGCCGAACAGTGCGGGCGCCGCGGCTGCCGAACGCGGCATCCCGCATGCGTTCGCTTCGTGCGACGAGATGCTCGCGAGCGGTATCGCCCTCGACGGCGTGATCGTCGCCTCGCCGCCGTTCGCCCACCGCGACGCGGTGTTGGCGACGCTCGAGCGAGATCTCCACGTCCTCTGCGAAAAGCCGTTCGCCCTCGATCTCGCCGACGCCGAGACGATGCTCGCTGCATCCAAGCAGTCGAAGGCCGCCGCGGGAGTCGTCCACGAGTTCCGCTGGGTGCCGCAGCGTCTCGCGATCAAGGAGCTCGTCGCCAACGGGCACCTCGCGCCGATGCGCGAGATCGAGATGACGCACCTGATGGGCTTTCTCCGTTTGGATGGCCGTCGTAAACGCGGATGGTGGTTCGAGAAAGCCCGCGGCGGCGGGATGGCCGGCGCCCTGCTCTCGCACATGATCGACAGCGTCACCTGGATCGCCGGACGTCCGCCCAAGAGCGCGACCGGCATGCTGCGCACCGCCAACCCGAAACGCGAGGACGCGGCCGGTGAGTTCACCACCGACGTCGACGACGGCGCCTTCGCGCTGATCGACTACGGAGACGGATTGATCGCGCGCCTGACGCTGGACGGCACCGCCGCCGTCGAACAGTTCACCCTCGCCGCCCATGCCGAGAACCGGACCGCGATCGCCAGCGGTACGAGCATGATGGAGCTCTCGCTCTTCAGCGTCGACGACGAGGAGACGAACGAACTCGACTGCAAGCCGTCGCAATACGCCCGCTTCAAAGCGGTCAACCCGCACGTCCCGATGCTCATGGACCTCTACGACGAGTGGATCGCCCAGATCGAGACGGGCTCGAGCGCGCTCCCGACGTTCGCAGAGGCCGTCGAAACGCAACGCGTGCTCGCGGCGATCGGCTTCTGACCGGAACTCCGGAGTTGCTTACTCGATCTGCAACGTGAGGATCGCGGCGTCGTCGCTGACGCGGCGGTGACCGATGACGCGGCGGTAGATGCCGAGGGCGGGATTGGCGCTCGGGTCGGCGCGTTCGGCCTTGAGCGCTAGGCGAAGCGCGCGTTCGCCGTCCTCGGCGTTGCGTTCGAACTCGATCAGGCCATCGGTGTAGAGGGCGACCAGCGAGCCGTGTTCGAGTACGACCTCGGTCTGCGTTCCGGTACCGAGATCACGCATGCCGAGCGGCAGACCCTCGGCGTGCACTACGTCGATCGTGCCGTCCGCCTTACCGATAAACGGCAACGGATGGCCGGCCTGCGCGTAGCGGAGCGTGCGCGTCGCCGGGTCGTAGGTGCCGAACCCAGCCGTCGCGATCGCCGAAGGACGTGCGAGCCGCAAAGCGCGATCCGCATGATCGAGCACGCGGGTCGGTTCGAAGAGTTCGATCGCCGCAGACCGGATGGCCTGGCGGACTTCGCCCATCACGACCGCCGCAGCCAGCCCGTGACCGGTGACGTCACCGATCGAGATGCCGATGGTGCCGTCGGACAGGGCGAACGCATCATACCAGTCCCCGCCGACCTGCAGATCGCTCTCTCCCGGGTGATAGTTCCGATGTAGGCGCGCACCTTCCACCGCCGGTAGTGAGTTCGGCAGCATCGCGTCCTGGAGGGTGTCGGCGACGCGCCGTTCGCGCTGGAACCGGGTCGCGTTCGAGAGAGCCGCCGCGAGACGCCTGCCGATCTCTCGGGCCAGCCCGATATCTTCGGAGCGATAGCGCCGCCCCGACTCCGCGTAGACCATCGAGAGCAACCCATACGGTACGTCGCCTATCACCAGCGGAACGACGATCGACGAGACGGCGCCGATCTTCTCCAACAGCGCGAGATGGTCGGGACCGCGGGCGCCCAATCGGCGAATCGCCGGCGTGACCTCGGGCACCGCGATCGGTTCGCGCTTCTCGAAGAGATAGTGGATCGCGGGCGCCTGCAGAGAGAACGGAAAGCGTTCCTCGAGTTCGTGCAGGACCGAGGTCTGCGCGGGATCGCGATGGACGATCGCGAGCGGCACGAACTCGCCGCTCGTCAGCGCGAAGATCTGGCAGTAGTCCGCCATCTGCGGCACGATCAGCTTCGCGAGATCGCGCGCCAGCTGGGTGGGCTCGAGCGACGCGGCCAACCCGCGCCCCGCTTCGAGGAGAAAGCGTAGCTGCAGCTCGGCACGTTTCTGCTGCTCGATATCGGTGCAGGTCCCCATCCAAGCCGAGATCTCGCCGCTCGCCGTCCGCATCGGGAGCGCCCGCACGAGGAACCAACGATAGTCGCCGTCCGCGCCCAGCAACCGGAACTCGGTATCGAACATCTCTCCGGTGCCGAGCGTACCCCCGCGCGCCGAGAGTGCCGTTGCTAGATCGTTCGGATGGACCGCGCGCGCCCAGCCGTCGCCGACACACTCGTCCGGGTGCAGGCCGGTGTATTCGAACCAGCGCGCGTTGAAATACTCCGCCGATCCCTCGGGGTTCGAGATCCAGACGATCTGCGGAATCGCCTCGGCGATGAGGCGATAGTCGAAGACCTGACCGTACATGGGCCTCCTTGGACCTATGGAACCGTGACGTCGCCGAGGGCGTGGGCGACCGCGCGATAGGCGTCGACCCGCCCGCAGCCTTGCTTGGAATCACCGATATTCAAAGCCGTCGAACAGAGATACTGCCGGACCGTCGCCGGCGCTAGGCCGGGATGGGCCCCGAGCATCAGCGCGACCAGGCCGGCCACGTGCGGCGTGGCCTGCGAGGTGCCGGCGATCAGGATTCGGCAGTTGCCGCTCTCGCCGAAGAGATCGACGCCGCAAGCGGTCGGGCTCGAGCCGTCCGCGGCGGTGCTCGTCCACATGCCTTCGATCCAATGATAGAAGTCGGCATCCGAACTGCCGGCCGGATCGCCCCCGGGGGCCGCGACGCCCCACCCGCTCGGGGCGCTCGCGTCGTAGTCCGAATACGACGCTATGTGTTCGCCGGTCACGACGCTGCCGACGCCGGCATCGGTCAACGCCGAAGCGCCCACGGCGATCACGCCGGCGTCGCCGGCGGGGCAATCGAGTTTGGAGTTCCCTTCGTTGCCGGCGGCTGCGACGACCACCACGCCGGCCCCGAGGGCATTCGCGATCACCATCTGCTCGGGCGTTTCGCCCGGATCGGTCGCGCACGTACCGCTCGGCGTCGAACCCAAGCTCAGACTGATGACGTTCGCGCCGTGCGCGACCGCGTCGTTGATCGCCAGATCGATATCCGCGGTCGATGCACTCGTCTCGCACGCCGTGCCGATACATCCCGGCGCCGGATCGGCGAAGACGCGGTAGGCCATGATCTGCGCGTTGAATCCGACCCCGACGAATCCGAACCCGTTGTTGGTGGCGGCCGCCGCGATACCGGCGACGTTCGTGCCGTGGCCGGCGTTGTCGTGGACGGTGTTGCCTTGGAATCCGTTCACGTACGTCGCCTGATACACGACCTTGCCCGCGAGATCCGGATGCGTGGTATCGACGCCGGTGTCGATGATCGCGATCTTGACGCTGCCGGCGAGCACGCCCGGAACCGCCCCGAACGTGTTGCCGGCCGCCTGCGAGTAGCCCCAGGCGCGCGAAGCGCAGATCAGGTGCATATCCCATTGGCCGCCCTGTGCGTCGGTCTGATAGAACGGCGGCGAACCCGAGCCCGCGTGGCTCCAATACTGATCGTTCGGCGCGTAGACGCTCGCCGTCTCGAGATGGCGATAGATCGCACGCGCCGCGCCGCTGACCCCGGGCTTCGCGCGAAGCGTCGCGACGGTTGCGTCTTCCGTGCCCGGCGCGACGTGTTCGATCGTCAGGCCTTCGTTGCCGGCGTGCACGACTTCCACGACACCCGGCACGAAGTGCGGACCGATCGGCGCTCGAGCGATCGCGCGGCGGACCATCGCGGCCGGCGCCGCAGCCGCTAGGACGCTCTGCGGACTCGCGCTGTCGTACGTGCAGGCCGATCGGCTCGCCGGCAATCCGGGCGCGGGAGTTGCCGTCGGAACGATGACGACGCCGCCACCGCCTCCGGAACTCGTGCCGCCGCCGCCTCCCCCGCATGCGACCACCAGGTTCGAGAAGGCGGCCAGCGCGAGCGCGACACGAAGTCCGCGAACGTTCACGAGGTCGCCGCCCGTTTCAGCCGCTTCCAAAGCAACCCGAGCGCAAACGTGGTCGCGCGCGCTTGCACGATACCTCGCTCGCCCCGGAAATCCACCCGCTCCGCCCGGACGGAACCGTCCGCGTGCGCCAGCGCAAACCATACCAATCCGACCGGCTTCTCCGCCGTCCCGCCGTCCGGCCCGGCGATTCCGGTCGTGGCGAAGCCGATATCCGTCTTCAGACGAGCCCGCACACCGAGCGCCATCGCGCAGGCCGTCTCCGGACTGACCGCGCCGTTCGCCGCAAGGACGTCGGGGGGCACGTCGAGTTCGGACATCTTCACCGCATTATCATAGGCCACGATACCCCCGAGGAAACTCCGGGAAGCGCCCGGCGTCGAGGTCAGTTCCGCGGCGATCCGGCCGCCCGTACACGACTCGGCGACCGAGATCGTCTGTCCGCGGGAATCCAGTATCCGCTGGACCGCGCTCGGAAGCGTCTCGTCGTCGACGCCGTAGACGAACCCGTCGAGGCGCCGCTCGATCTCGGCTTGCACCGGCGCGATCGCCCCCTCGGCTGCTTCCGCCGACGACGCCTTCGCCATGATCTTGACGTCGCATCGATAGGCGTGCGCGAGCACCGCGAGTTTCGGGTTCTGGAGCGATGCGAACAGATCGTCGATGCGATGGTCGATCTCGGATTCGGCGATCCCGACCGTATGGATGATCCGGGTCGTGATCCGCTCGCGGAGGTCGTAGCGTTCGCGTAGATACGGGATCAGACGTTCGGTCAGCATGGCCTTCATCTCGTAGGGCACACCGGGCATGCTCGCGACGAACTTGCCGCGCGCATCGAAGGCGACGAATCCGGGCGCACTGCCGTTGGGATTCTCCAGCACGAACGCGCCGGCCGGAACGTCGGCCTGTTTGAGATTGTTCTCGCGCATCTCGACGCCGAGCACCGCGAACCGTTCGTGGAGCCACGCCACCAACCGTTCGTCGCGGACCGGGGCGAGCCCGAGCGCATCGCAGGTCGCTTCGCGGGTCAGATCGTCGACGGTCGGTCCCAGCCCGCCGGTCGTCACGACACCATCGGCGCGTTCGAGCGAGGCGCGCATCGCCTCGGCGATCCGATCGCGATTGTCGCCGACGGCGTGACAGGCGAAGATATTGACGCCGATGTCGGCGAGATGCGAGGCGACGTAGGCCGTATTCGTATCCACGAGTTGGCCGAGCAGCAGCTCCGTCCCGATACCCAGCAGTTCGACGTTCACGTCTTCGCCTGCTAGAAATCCACCGGACGCAAGTAGAATTCATTGATCGCCGTGTTGCTCAGCATCGCGGTGGTCGGCAGATGCCTCTTCCAGTGGGTGGAGTCGACGCGTCGACGCACGATCGACACATCGCTTGCCGCAAAGCCGCGACGGACCAGTTGGGCGTCGCTATAGCCCATCAACATCACCCGCAGGATCGCGTCGGCCTTGGCATAGGTGATGCCGAGGTCGCCTTCGTCGGTCTGACCGGCTTCGAGATCGGCGCTCGGTGCCTTATCGATCAGCGCTCCCGGTACGCCCAGGTAGCGCGCCAGATCCCAGACCTGCGTCTTGAAGAGATCGCCGAGCGGATTGACCGGCGGCGTATCGTCCGCGTGCCAGGTGAAATAGCCGAGCATCCGCTCCGTCTTGTTGCCGGTCCCGACCGGCAGGCCGCCCAGCTTCGCCGACTGGTCGAACAGCACCAACATGCGCGTCCGGGCCATCACGTTGCCGCGCCGGCGCGCGTCCGCGTCCGGTTCGTACTGCAGATAGCCGTCGACGGCCCCGCTGATATCGATCGTGCGCAGGTGGATGCCGAGCGCATCGGCCACGATCTGCGCGTCGTCGAGACTGCTCGCGCTAGAGGTCGCGTACGGCAAGCGGAAAGCATGCACGTACTCGGGGCCGAGCGCGCGCGCGCAGAGATACGCGGTCACCGCCGAATCGATCCCGCCCGAGAGACCGATGACCGCGCACGCCATCGAACGGCGAACGCGGATCTCGTCGCGCACGAACCGAGTCAGCCACTCCGCCGCGACCCGGCCGTTCAAGCTCGGCGGCGCGAGATCGGTGGCATGGGTCTGTTTAAAGACGGTCAGCATCACTACGGCGCGGGAGCGGAAGTTCGTCGTCGAGCAGCAGGTCGGGAAGGACGCCACGCAGATCGCCGAGCAGCGGCATGGACGCGCGCGCGATGTCGATCTCCGCGAGATCGAGCACGCCTTCGACGATGCACGCGTCGACCGCGTCGCCTTGCACGACGACCTCGCCGAACGGATCCACGATGGCGGACGAGCCCGAGAGCCCCTTGCCACCCTCGAAGCCGACCAAGCCGGCATAGACCACATAGACGCCGTGCTCGGCCGCGGTCGAGGTCAAGATGTTACGCCAGCGGGTGACCGAGGTCAACTCGTCGCCCGTGCCGTCGACGCCGCGCCCGGGCGCCGCACTCGGCACGATCAGGATACGCGCGTCCTTGAGCGCGGCGATGGTCGGTACGATCGAGTGCCAGACGTCCTCGCAGATCAATATCGCCGCGCGTCCGTAGCGCGTCTCGAACGTCTTGAGGCTGCGTCCGCGCGAGAGAAAGCGCTCTTCGTCGAACACGCCGTAGGTCGGCAAGAACAGCTTGCGGTGGACGTGCACGATGCGCTCGGTCGCGCCGTCGATCTCGAGATAGATCGCGCTGTTGTAGTACGTGCCACCGTCGTTCTCGTAGAAGCCGCTGACCAGATCTACGCGCCCGCCGCCGGCGTCGCGCCACGCCTTGGCGAGATCCGTCGCGATCTGCGCGGCCGGCAGCGCCAGCTCGTAGACGGCGCCCTCGAGGAAATAGCCGGTCAGCGCGCCCTCGGGGAGCACGATCAGGTCGGCGCCGCCTCCCGCGATGATCTGCGCGAACGCTTCGCCCGCCGCACGCAGGTTCTCCGTGTATGCGCCCTTACGCGGTTTGAACTGGAGGAGCGCGACCTTAGCTGACGTGGGCACTGGTCGCGATCTCCATCTGCTGATCCATCGCCCCGCTCTTGCCGATCTGCTCGGCGCACTCTTCGGCCGGGTACGTCCAGATCTCCGAGAGAGTCGGATGGAGGTGCGGGATGCGCATGAACTCTTGTACGGTCGAACCATAGCTCATCGCGACGATCATCTCGTGGATGAGCTCCGAACCGTACGGTCCGATCACGGCCGCGCCCAGGATCCGCCCGTCGTCCGGATCGGCCATCATCTTCACGAAGCCTTGCGTCCGTCCGAGCGTCATCGACTTGCCGTGCTCCGCGAACTCGTAGCGGCCGAGCACGTAGTGTGCGCCTTCGGCGACGAGATCGCGTTCCGTCTTGCCGACCACCGCGACCTGCGGCTCCGAGAAGACGGTGTGGGCCTTCACCAGATCGTAGACCGCCTTCTCGCAGCCGGTTTCGCCCTTGATGGCGTTGCGCGCGGCGATCTCGCCCTGGTAGATGGCGACGTGGACGAGGGCATACTCGCCGGTGACGTCGCCGACCGCGAAGATGTTCTCGTTCGACGTCCGCAGCGTGTCGTCGACCGTGATGCCGGTCTTCGGGTGCACGTCCACGCCCGCACGCTCCAACCCGAGCCCCGCGACGTTCGGGACCCGCCCGAGCGCGTAGAAGATCTCGTCGGTCTCGATCGCGTACGGTGCACCTTCGATGGTCGCATGCACGGTCGCGCTCCCATCCGCGTTCTTCTCGACGCGCGAGAGCTGCGCGCCGGTGACGACGTCGATGCCCTCGGCCCGATAGTAGCCGGTCAGTGCCTCGCCGATGTCGTGGTCGGCGCCGGAGAGCAGATGCGGTGCGCGCACGACCATGGTCGTCTTGGCGCCCATCCGCGCGAAGTATTGGCCCAGTTCGCAGGCCACATATCCACCGCCGAGTACGACCAATCGCTTCGGAATCGTCTCGCGATCGAGGGCTTGGTCCGAATCGAAGTAGCCGGCCTCCGCGAGCCCCGGCAGGGCCGGGGGCGCGATGCTGCTGCCGGTCGAGACGACGTACTTCTTCCCCTCGAGAATCGTGTCGCTTCCGACCTGTAATTCGAGCGGCGAGAGAAACGCAGCCTCGCCCATGTAGACCGGGAACGTCTCGATGCCCTCGATCCGGTAGTCCGCGAAGCCTTTGATGAGTTCGCGCTTGCGCGCGATGATGTGCGAGACGTCGGTCGTGATGCCACTCGCATGCACGCCGAGTTCGGCGGCCGCGCGCATATCCTGGACCGCATCGCTCGATGCCAGCAGCGTCTTGCTCGGCATACAGCCCTGAAGGATGCAGAGCCCGCCGAGCGGGCCACGGTCTACGAGCGCGACCGTCGCGCCGAGATCGCGCGCGGTCCGCGCTGCCGCGTAGCCGCCGGAGCCCGCTCCGACGACGACGAGGTCGTAGCTATGCCGGTTCATACGCCGCGGGGGCGTGCGCCGAGACGATGGGTCGATTCGATGAAGCGCACCGTCCCGGCCGAGTTCACCAGGATCGAGTGCGTCTTGGCATGATTGCCGAAGAACCGCACGCCGCGCACCAGGTCGCCGTCGGTCACGCCGGTCGCGCAGAAGACCACCCGATCGCTCATGACCAGATCGTCGATCATCAGCACCCGGTCGATATCGCCGAAGCCCATGTCGCGCGCACGCTGCGCCTCTTCCGGGTTGCGCGGCTGAAGCCGGCCCATGAAATTGCCGCCCAGGCATTTGATCGCGGCCGCCGCGAGGACGCCTTCGGGTGCGCCGCCGGTGCCCATCGCTACGTGCACGCCGGTCGCCTCGATCGTGGTCGCGATACACGCGTCGACGTCACCGTCGGAGATCAACTTGATGCGCGCGCCGGCCTCCCGGACTTCGCGGATCAGCTCCGCGTGGCGCGGGCGGTCCAGGATCACGACGCAGATCTCGTTCATCGGCTTCTCGAGCGCGTTCGCGACCGCTTCGAGGTTATCGCGCACCGGCGCATCGATGTGGACGTAAGGGGCCGCCTTGGGGCCGACCGCCAGCTTCTTCATATACGAGTCGGGCGCGTGCAGCAGCCCGCCACGCTCGGCGATCGCCATGACCGCGATCGAGTTCGGCAGACCGTTCGCGACCAGGTTGGTTCCTTCGACCGGATCGACCGCGATGTCGACCTCGTGGCCGCCGCGGCCCAGCTCCTCGCCGATGTAGAGCATCGGGGCTTCGTCGCGCTCGCCTTCGCCGATCACGATCCGCCCCGAGATATCCATCTCGTTGAGGGCCTCGCGCATCTTTTCGACGGCCGCGCCGTCGGCCTCATCGCGCTCGCCGCGACCCATCCAACGGGAGGCGGCCAATGCCGCGCTCTCGGTGACCTTGACGAAATCGAGTCCGTCGACCGGGTTGCTGGTGGTGCGCGGTGCGGTTGAAGCCATGCTTCAGGCTACCAGGCGGGAGGAGCGAATCCCTCGCGGGAGTCGGAGGCCGCCTCGGTAAAGAGGAGCCGCCGTGTCTTCACACGCGACCGACGCTTCCACCCCGCGCCCGCGGCCGCCGATTCTCGACGAACTCCTGACCGCAGGCTGGGCGCCGCTGGCGGCCGTCGTGTTGGCGGGTCTGAGCCTCGGCTTCTTCGGCTGGTATGCGGCCATCGTGCCCCGGCACGACGAACTCCTCTCCGACCTGATGCTCCCGCTCGGCATGCTCCTCGGAGCGGCCGCAGCCGTCTGGCTCTGGCTCGGGTACGGCCACTACTTCGCACGCCGCGGCGGCATCACGTTCAATCGCGCGCTGCAGTACGATGCGCTCACCTGGATCCCGTTCATCCTGCTGTGGTTCACATTCGCGCTGCCGTCGGAGCTGACGCACGGCGCGCGCGTGCTGGTCGTCTGTCTCGGGCTCTGCACGATCGCCAAGGTCGCGATCGCGGCTCGCTTCAATCAGACCGTCCGCGAAGTGCTGCTCGACTTCACGGTCACCCGGATCGCGATCATCGTGATCGCGGAACTGGCCGCCGTCATCATCGGGCAACGCGCCGGCACGCACGTCAGCGAGTCGACCCATACCATGCTGGCCGTCTGGGGCCGCTGGGATGCCGTCCACTATCTGGACGTCGCGACCAAGGGCTACGGCGGCACCGATATGGCGTTCTTCCCGCTCTATCCGCTACTGATCCGGATCCTCGGATCCTTGACCGGGAATCACTTGATCGCCGGCCTGCTGATCTCGAACGCATCGTTCTTCTTCGGTCTGCTCTTCCTCTACAAACTGCTCGAACACGAATTCGACCGCTCGGTGGCGCGGCGCGCGATCTTCTACGTATCGATCTTCCCGTCGGCGGTCTTCTTCTCGGCCGTCTACACCGAATCGCTCTTCTTCTTTCTGACGGTCGCGTCGTTCTACTACATGCGCGAGCATAAGTGGTGGTACGCGGGCGCGATCGGCTTCCTGGCGGCGCTGACCCGCTCCGAGGGCGTGCTCCTGGTCGTGCCGTTCGCGATCGAATGGTGGGGGACGTACCGCGGCCGTCTCGAGGACGGGCTCCGTAGCGCCATCCCGAGCGCGCTGATACCGGCCGGGCTCTTCGTCTACATGGCCTATCTCTGGGTGCTGCGCGGCGACCCGCTCTACTTCTCGCACGTGCAGATCCATTGGAACCGGCACTTCGCGCCTCCCTGGGTCGCGGTCGGCGACGCATTCTCGAAGGTGTTCCACGCGACGGCCGGTCAGGTCATCGCGAACGAGCTGTTGGAGATCGGCTTCACGACCTTGATGGTCGTGGTGCTGATCGCCGGCTGGCGCCGTTTACGCCCGTCGTACATCGCCTACATGGGCCTCTCGATCCTGATCCCGATGTCGACGTCGAGTCTGATGTCGATGCCGCGCTTCGCGCTCGTGCTCTTCCCGATGTTCGCGATCCTGGCCCGCTGGGGCGACAAGCCCTGGATCAACAACGCGATCGTCGCGTTCTCGCTCCCGCTCCTCGGACTCTTCACCGTGCTCTTCGCCGATTGGTATTGGGTGGCATAGGCCGTGATCGCATCGCTCACCCAACGCCGCGGCGTCCGTCAGTTCGTGAAGTTCGCGGTCGTCGGACTCTCCGGCACGATCATCAACCTGGTCATCTTCACCCTGCTGCAGCGCGTCGATCCGATGCACGCTCGGCCGCTCCACTACAACGTGATCTATACCATCGGCTTCATGGCGGGCGGCGTCTCGAACTATTATCTCAACCGGATCTGGACGTTCCGCTCGACCGGGCATGCGGTTCGCGAGGGCGCGCAGTTCCTGACCGTCTCCGCGATCGCGCTCCTCGTCGCACTCGGACTCGGACTGCTGCTCCACGGCTATCTCGGCTACGGGCACAAGATGTGGCTGGTCGCGACCTTGGGCGGCATCTGCGTCAACTTCTTCCTGAACAAATATTGGACGTTCAAGCACGTGAACTAGTGCGCAAGCACTGGTTCGCCTTCGGAATCGTGGTCGTCGCGCTGATCGGACTCGCGCTGCGCCTCAAGGGCATCCATAACCCGATCTTGGATCATCCGAACTGGCGTCAGGGCGATATGGCATCGGTCGCACGGAACTTCGCGCAGCTGCAGTACAACCCGCTCTACCCGCAGACCAACTACAACGGCGCGCCGCCCAACTACGTCGAGCTGGAACTGCAGATCGTACCGTTCTTGGCCGCCACGCTCTACAAGCTCGTCGGCATCCACGAGGTCTTCGGCCGCCTGATCTCGATCGGCTTCAGCCTGGCGACCATCTGGGTGCTGGCGCTCCTCGGCCGCTGGCTCTTCTCGGATCCTCGGGCCGGTACCGTCGCGGCCCTCGCGTATGCGATCCTACCGGGTGCGGTCTACTACGGGCGCACGTTCACACCCGATGCGACGATGGTCTTCTTCCTGACCGCCGCGCTCTACGTCGGATCGCGCATGCTGGTCGAAGACGAAGCCCTCGAATGGCGGAACGTCGCGTGGGCGACCGCCCTGGTCACGCTTGCCTATCTGGCCAAGTCGGTCGCGGTCGTCGCCGCTCTCCCGCTCTTCGCGATCGCGATCGCGCGCCTGCGCGCCGGGCGGGCGATGCCCGTCCTTCGGCTCGCGACGTTCTTCGTCGTCCCGTTCCTGGTTCTCGGAGCCTACGATCGAGCCGTCTCGTCGCACGCCGAATGGCATTGGGCGAGCGGCATCATGACGCTCCACGTGATCCCGGAATTGCAGGCGGCCTTCGCCTCCGGCGGCGGTTTCGCGAACAAATTCGGGCAGTTCTGGACGATGCTCGATTCGCTCCGCGCGACCATGCTCGGAACGACCATGCTGATCCTCACGCTGTTCGGGCTCGCCGCGCTTCCGTTCGTCCAGGTGCGCAGCCGATCGCTTCTCTGGGCGTGGCTCGCCGGCGGTCTGCTCTACACGTTCGTGGTCGTCACGGTCGAGCGCGTCGACTACTACATGTTCTTACTGCTGCCGCTCGCGGCGCTGGCGATAGCCGCCCTGGCGGTCTTCCTGGCCGGACTGGTCGCGACCCGGGCCCCGCGCTTCGCACCCGCACTCGTCGCCGTTGCGGTCGTCCTTGCGGTCTGGTGCACGATCGAAGGCGTCGATGCGGTCGCGCCCTACTATGCGTACAACAAACAGGCGTATCGCGATGCTATCGCCTTGAACGCGACGCTCGATCCGCATGCCCTCGTCGTGATGGCCCACTACGGGCCCGACGTGCTCTATTACATGAACCGGTTCGGATGGGAAGAGGACCCGCTGCTCTGGCGGCCGTTCGATCAGAAGAGCGCGATCCGTAAAGGCGCGCGCTACTTCATCTCGATCGAGGACCGCCGCATGCGCCGCAACGTCGCGCTCTGCACCTGGCTCCAACAGTTCCCGCTTCTCCGGAAGAGCGGAGCGAGCTGGCCCGTCTACGAGACCGATTTCGCAAAGCGCCTGGCAAGACCGGGCTCGTGCGGCTAGGTTCCTGACGGGGGCGTAGGGGTGGAGCCGGTCTTCCGGTTGGGAGACTGCTCGCTTGCCACCTCGCGATAGAGGTAGCGCGTCGCCTTTGTGATCAGCTCGGCGACCCGGAAAAGCCCATCGCCCGAGATCGTGATCGCCTGCCAATCGATCGCCTCATGGCGATGGACCAACGTGTAGGTATCGTTTCCGACGGCGTAGATCGCGAACTCGTTGGAATCCGCGACCAGCGTGGCGCTCTCGAGCAGTTCGGCATCGATACGCTGGACAAGCTTCATGAGTATCTCCAAAAGACACGGAAAGTACACCACCTTCGTACCCCCGCGATGAATGGCCCAACCGGATGGCTCCTCGGCCGCCGTTGGGGCGTCGCCCGAGGTCCTAACCCATACTGTGCCCTATGGCAATTCGAACTACGGGAGCGGCAGTAACGACCCCACGGCGCCCGAGGGCTCGCCCTTGGTGCTCGTGCCGGACTCGACCAACTGCCGGTAGGCGACCAGACGGTTGAGGTTCCGGGTGACGTCTTGCTGGAGATCGTACGAAGCCTTGATCGCCTTGGTCAGATCCTGGGTGTCGTAGGTGTAGTCGAAGCGCTTGAGACTCTTGAGGATCACCTTGTTCGCATCGTTGAGCTCGAGGTAGGCCTTCTGTAGTTGCCGGCCGGCCAGCTCGTAGGTCGGATAGTTCGAGATCACGATCTCGCGTTTGAGCTTGGCGTTCTCGATGGCGGCGTGCAGCGCGATCAGCCGGACGCTTTGCGGATCGTATTTGGATGCATCCGCGATCGTGCCGGCTGCGGCATCGAAATCGCCCTTCTCGAACTGCATCTGCGCGAGCGTCGCAGCCGCGCCGACGAAGCCCTCTTGGGCACGGACGTCGCTCGGGTCGACCTTGAGCGCGAGCCGATACGAGAGCTCTGCGTCGGCCACGTTGCCGCGCGTCATCGCATCGTCGCCCTGATGGACGCGCGTATCCGTGATCCAGCGTTCGACCGAACCCGCACATCCGCCAAGGGAGAGCATCCCGACCAAGACCAACGCCGCTCGAAACGTCCGCATCATCCTCCTACCGCCCGTGACTGACCAGGTGCGCCACGAACTTGATGATCTCCGCCGAGGGCCAGAGCAGCAACTGCGAGACCAGCCACCCGACGATCGCTGTAACCGCCAGATAGAAGACCATCGATTTGACGTCGTCGTGCGGCCGCTCCCCCTTCACTGCCTCGTCGACGATGATCGAGGATGTCGGATCCACGAAGAACGTGAAGGCGATCGTCCCGACGCCGTTGATGATGCCCGATATCCCGATCGCGGTGCGCGCCACGTTCACGTCGAGGACGCTCGCATAGTAGGCCGCCACGACGCCGATCGCATAGATGCCGGTCACGACCACGTTGAAGATCAGCAGGCGACGCGGAATGTTCCTGGGGGAGAACGTCCGGATCTCGGCAAGGCCGGGCAGGCGGATATGCGAGAGGACGTCTCCGATCACGCGTGGATCGAAGAGCCGGATCATCGAATGCGGCAGCGACTTCGTCCGCTCGAACGACCGCACGCCGCGCACGTACATGTACGTGAACATCGGCAGCAAGAGGCTGCCGAGAATGGTGCCGATCGTACCGGCGATGACGATCGCGCGGAGCTGCCACTCGAACGTCGATTGGATATGCGAGGTCGCGAGTTGCGCCGCCGGCAGCATCAGGTGGCCGGCCTTGGGAACGAGCGCTTTGACCGCGTTGCCGGCGCCGTCCGAGAGCGGGCCTAGCATCAAGGTGTAGACCAACGTCGCGAGCCGGCTCGCCGTGACGAACAGGTTGAAGAGCGAGAGCGAGGTCGCGATCCGCCCGGTTCGAACGCCCGCCAGACGAGCGGCATAGGCGCCGATCTGAATGGCCTGGATCAACACGTTGAACGCAATTGCGACGACGAGTTGCCACGACCAGAACGGGATCGTGTTAAGCGGCGCTACGTGACCAGTCAATCGATGCTTCTTCCACGGGGCCGAGCACGCATAGCCCGAGGTTTTCGGGTGCGAAGAGTTCGTAGGCGACCGAGCGGACGTCGTCGACGGTGACCGCATCGACTCGGGCTTCGATCTCCTCGGTGCCGATCTGCCGCCCGAACGTGAACTCGTTCCGTCCGAGGCGGATCATCCGGCTCGAACTCGACTCCAGCGCTAGCGTCAGACTGCCCTTCATGTGTTCTTTGGCCAAGTGTAGTTCGGCTTCGGTGACGCCCGCGTGACGGACCGATTCGAACTGCTCGCCGATCACGTCGACGCACTTCTGCACGTTCTCGGCCGAGGTTCCGGCATACACGCCGAACAGTCCCGCCGCCCGATACGAAGCTTGAAACGTGTAGACGCTGTAGACCAGGCCGCGCTTCTCGCGGATCTCTTGGAAGAGCCGGCTCGACATGCCGCCGCCCAGGATCGTATCCAGCACCGAGAGCGCGTAGCGTCGCTCGTCGACCGCAGAGAGCCCGCGCGTCCCCAACACCACGTGCGCCTGTTCGCTCTTCTTATGCCGGAAGAGCGCGTTCGGGGTGGTCGTCGGCGCCTCCGGAACCGGCAGCGTACAGCGACCCGCAAACCCCTCGAAGTTGGCCGCGACCTGCTCCACGAACGCGTCGTGGTCGACGTTGCCGGCGGCCGCCACCAGCACCGAGTTCGGCGCGTAGCGCGAGCGCATGTGGGCCCGCAGATCGTCGGGCGTGACCGCCGAGACCGTCTCCGCGAAGCCGATCGTCGGATCGCCCAGGTTCGCGCCGGCCCACATCGTCTGGATGAACAGATCGTGGATCAACTCGTCGGGCGAGTCCTCGTACATCTTGATCTCTTCGAGGATGACCTTCTGCTCTTTTGCCAGCTCCTCGGGATCGAAGGTCGAGTGCAAGAACATGTCGCCGAGCACGTCGAGCGCGAGGGGCAGATGCCTGTCCATCACCTTGGCGTAGTAGCAGGTCGACTCTTTATCCGTGAACGCATTGAGGTTGCCGC
The DNA here is from genome assembly GCA_041690835.1 of Vulcanimicrobiota bacterium. Classification (GTDB taxonomy): domain Bacteria; phylum Vulcanimicrobiota; class Vulcanimicrobiia; order Vulcanimicrobiales; family Vulcanimicrobiaceae; genus JALYSX01. The sequence goes on from JBEPVY010000001.1 coordinate 42,064, forward strand.
CGATGCCGTCCATCGTCTCGGCGATCTCGCGCGCGCTCCGGCGGCTCGTCCCCTTGAAGAGCATGTGTTCGACGACGTGCGAGATCCCGCGCTCGTGCGGCAGCTCGGCCGCCGAGCCGACGTCGGCCCAGACGCCGACCGTCGCGGAGCGGACCGCCGGCATGGCCTCGGTCAGCACCCGAACGCCGTTCGGAAGAGTCGTCTGCTGCTGCATCAGGTTCCACCTTTGAGGACGGCGCGGGCCCACTCCTCGTCCAGGTAGACGCCCTGCCCGGTCTTGATCCGCTCGGCCAGCGCGGCTTCGGATTCGTTCCGGACTACCGAGAGGGTGAAGACGTTCCGGGTGGTCGGCGTCGCCAGGTCGCCCGAGACGATCACGCCTTTGCCGACCGTCAGCGGAACGGCCGCCCAAAGGTCCACCTCCGCGACGTGCGGATCGGCCGAGAAGACGCGCTGGACCAAGGTCATCGCTTCGCTCTCGAAGCCGGCAAGCGTGAGCGAACCATGGAACTTCACGCCGGAGACCCTGAGACCGATCACGAGCGTGCCGGCGGTCTCGTTCGCGGAGACCTTCATCACTTGGGCCGGCCACTCGATCGCGAAGAGCGCATCGCCGATCTTCATCGCGACGTCTTTGCGATTGCCGCTGGCGCGTGCGCCCGCGTCCAGAGTGGCGATCGACGGCGCGGAGGCGAACGCGGTGCCGGGTGCGCCGGCGATCAGGAGCGCGAGCGCGAGCTTAGTACGATTGCGCAAAGTAGGCTCGGGCCTTGGACGGCTCGCCGCAGGCGACGCAAGCGGCCTCGCCGCCTTCGAGCGCCCGCGTGTTGCGCGTGGCCGCACCGGTCTCGGCTTTGACGTGCGCCTCGCATTCGGCGCGCTCGCACCAGGCGATGTCGAGCATGCCGTCGCGGTTTCTGGCGCGCGCGAAGAACTCATCGCGCTCGGTCACCCGGAACGTATGCGCGTCCAAGTGCGCCTTGGCTTGGGCGAAGAGCGACGCGTGAACGGCATCCAATCCGGCCGCTACCGCCGCTTCAAGGTCCTCGAACGGGATGGCGACCTTGGCGCCCTCTTCGCCCTTCTGCCTATCGCGGCGCGCCAACATGGCGCTCCCCGACTCCAGATCCTTCGGACCGATCTCGATCCGGAGCGGCACGCCGCGCATCTCCCACTCGGCGTACTTCCAACCGGGCGATTGATCGCGCGCATCGACCTTGACGCGCCGTCCGGCCTTGCGCAGTGCGCTCGCGATCTCGTTCGCCTTGTCGACCGCGCGCCGGTCGTCGCCGCGAACGATCGGTACGATCACCACTTCGACCGGTGCGAGCTTCGGCGGGATGCGCAGGCCGCGGTCGTCGCCGTGCACCATGATGACGGCGCCGAGCATACGCCACGACATACCCCACGAGGTCGTGAACACGTGTTTGACCGCGCTGTCCGCGTCGGTGAACGTGATGTCGTAGGCCTTCGAGAAATTCTGTCCGAGGTCGTGCGAGGTGGCCGATTGTAGGGCCTTGCCGTCCGGCATCAAGGCTTCGATCGAGAACGTCTCGACCGCGCCCGGGAACCGTTCGCTCGCGCTCTTGGCGCCGGCATAGACCGGGATCGCAGCCACGTTCTCGGCGAAATCTTTGTAGACGTCGAGCATCTGCAGCGTCTCGGCGCGGCCTTCTTCCGCCGTCGCATGCGCGGTGTGACCCTCTTGCCAGAGGAACTCCATCGTGCGCAGGAACGGGCGCGTCGCCTTCTCCCAGCGCACCACGTTCGCCCATTGGTTGATCAGGATCGGAAGATCGCGATAGGACTCGATCCACTGGGCGTACATCGTACCGATGATCACTTCCGAGGTCGGGCGGATCGCGAGACGTTCGGTCAGCTCTTCGTTGCCGCCGTACGTGACCCAGGCGACTTCGGGCGCGAAGCCTTCGACGTGCTCCGCTTCCTTCGTCAGTAGACTCTCGGGGATCAGCAGCGGGAAATAGGCGTTCTCGTGGCCGGTCGCCTTGAAGCGCTCGTCGAGATGCTTCTGCAGATTCTCCCACATCCCGAAGCCGTGCGGCCGGAGCACGACGCACCCGCGAACGGGCGCATACGAGACCAGTTCGGCCTTGATACAGACGGCGGTGTACCAGGCGGACAGGTCGGCCGCCTTGGGCGGGATCTCTTTGACGACGGGCGTGAGGCTTTCGGACATGACCGGGCCCGGTTCGAGCGGGCTCGTGGCGCGGCCTTCCCGGGAGCCCCGTCTGGCCCCCGGGACGCTTTTGGACGCACGCCCGCGAGAATCCAGGCATGGCTACTGGACTCACCCCTAAGCACGACGAGCTCTTCGTCGTGCGGATATGGAACGAACCGTCCCAATACGCCTCGACCTGGCGCGCCTCGGTCACTCACGTCGCGACCCGCGAATGCCGCTACCTGATGAGCTACGCCGAGCTGTGCGAGTTCTTGGACCGTTGGCGCAGCAAGGTGACGGCCTTGGGTGACGCCGCTCGTGCCGAGGCCCTTTCGAGCCGGGGCGTCGCCCGGTAGGCCGATTACCTCTCCGGCCCGTCCACTACGGGAACAGCGCGATCGAATCCGTACCGGCCAAGCCCTGGAAGTACGTCGCCGTGCTCGCGCCCGTATAGGGGTTGAGGTACGACTGGATTTCCGCGAACGCGTAGTTGCAAACGTACAGAATTCCATCGCGATCTGGTACGGCGCACCCCGGATTCTGGGAGATGTTCAGAGAGCTGGTCGCGACGTTCGAACCGACCGGATAGATGTTCACAGCATGTGCGAACGGATCGGCCGCGATGATCCGGGCCGGGCCGCCGACCGAGGCGAGCGAGTACGGCTTACTGACCGGCGCCGCTGCGGTGCTTGCGATCGTGAGGACCGGCGTCGCCGCATTGAACGGTCGTGAGAATCGTTCGATCGATCCGCTGTTGGCGACGTAGAGATCGGCCGCGACGTTGGGCATGAAGAACAACACGTTCGGAGCTTGGAGGCCCTGCGCGATCGTCGTCGTCGGCGCTTGGTTGGCATACGGCGCGGGGTAGCCGGTGACCGTGTTGTTGAGCTGCTGGCCGATGAAAAGATCCCCGGAGACGGGATCGAAGGCGACGGGCACGGGCCCGTGCATCCCGATCGAGACGACGCCCGGCACGCCCGAATACGGATACGGATAGATCGTCACCGAGTTGCTTCCGAAGTTGGAGATCGCAAGACTGGTACCGGCACTGTCGGCTGCGAGCGCCTGCGGCTGACTGATACCGGTCGAGAGCGTCTGCGTAGGCGCACTCGCGAACGGATACGTATAGACGGTGACGGTATTGTTGCCGCTATTAGAGACGATGAGATTCCCGTAGGCATCGAAAATGGCGGCATTCGGTTGATCGACAGCGAGCGTCACCGTCGCAAGCGGACTATTGGGAACACCCAGCGACCAGATCACGACCGAGTTGTTCGACCTGCTGGCGACGGCCATCACCTGATCCGGCTCGATGGTGAGCGAGGCGCTACAGACCGCACCGGCGAGCACGCAGGTGGGCGCGTTCGCCGTTGCGTTTATGGTCAGCGGGTTGGTGCGCCCGAACCCGGGAGAGGTCGCGGTGATGGTCGCACCATTGATGGCGACATTGGTCCACGCGTTGCCGCTATTGACGAAGGTCGCGGCGTCGCCCGGCGCCCCCGGGCCGACGATCGCCGCACCGGTCGCATCGCGCGTGATGATCGAGATCGTCATCGCCGTGTTCGGCGTCACCGAACGATAGGTCGCCGTCTGCTTCACCAGCGTCCCTACCGACGGAACCAAGTCGAAGGAGGCAGGAACGCCGTCGAGCACGGCGTTCGCAACGCTATTCGCTCCGGAGACGATCGCGAGCGGAACCGCTTGGTTCTGCGAGAGCAGCGCGCCGCTCGGCTGACCGGCGACGAGCACGACCGAATAGGTCGCGACGCCGAGGGTATACGTACCGGGCGCGAGTGCGAACGTCAGCGTGCAGGTGAACCCGTTGACACCGGTCACGCAGCTCGGAGACGCGGAACTCAGGTTGGAGATGACGGTCTGACCGGCGGCCGTGCACGTTCCGCATCCGGTATTTGCGGTCGCGACCACCTCCACCGACTTGGTTCCGGGAGAGACGAACTGCGGTGTCTTCGAGCCCGCACCGCTGCCGGCGGCGTACGGCACGACGATCTGTAGCGAACCGCCACCGTTGCCGGCGATCGCGCCGGGTGTGGGCGGAAGCGTGTGTCCGGCGTTGCCGCCGGAGCATGCGGCGAGCATCACGACTAGGATGAGCGCGCGGCCGCGCGCGATGCGCGACGCGGTCGAGCGCGGTGAAAACCGGGCGCGAAATTAAATATTGGGAAAGGGGGGGGTG
>JBEPVY010000002.1:0-40880 GCA_041690835.1 Vulcanimicrobiota bacterium
CGATCATCGACCCGATCGGGATGATTCCGCTCACCCTCTCGGCGACCGCCCATGCTTCGCCCGAGCGTCGCAACAAGATCGTCGACCAAGCGGTGCTGGTAGCCGCCGGAATCATGCTCTTCATGGGGGTGGTCGGCCAGGCGCTGCTCACGTATCTCGGCATCACCTTGCCGGCGTTCTTGATCGCCGGTGGCATTCTGCTCTTTCTGATCGCGATCGACATGCTCTTCGCACGCCCGACCGGCGCCAAGCATACCCAAGAAGAAGAGCGCGACGCGGCCCAGCAACAGAACCCGGCCGTCTTCCCGCTGGCCGTCCCGATGATCGCCGGGCCCGGCACCATCGCGACCGTCTTGTTGCTGTTGAACCTGTCCAAAGGCGACCACGTCAAGGTCGGCATCGTCATCGCTGCCTATGCCGCCGCGTTGCTGTTGACATGGCTCTGCATGCGCGGCGCGACACTGCTCCAACGATTCGTCGGTCGGACCGGGATCCACGTGGTGACCCGCCTGCTCGGCATCATCCTCGCCGCGCTCGCCGTGCAGTTCGTGCTGAACGGGATCGTGCAGACACCGCTGTTCGGCGGACACTAGCGCCGCACGCGCAGGAGATCGGCGCGCAGCGCGCGTAGCCATCGACCAAGGAAAGGAGGGCCGACTGATGACTGTACTTTTTGACGCCGCTTCGCGCGGACGTCTCTCGCCGGTTCGCCCTCGCACGAGGAGCTAGCTCTGCCCTGACGTCTGCCGCGCAAAAGTCCCTTTTGCACGCTTACGTTTTGAGGTATCCGAGTTGACGCTCTCCGACGCATCGTCGCCGACCGGTCGCATCGCGGCCGAACATCGCGGCGCCTATCGCATCCTGACCCCCGACGCCGAACTCTCCGCCGAACTCGATGGCAAGTTCCGCCACCGCGCGCAGTCGCGTATCGACCTGCCGGCGGTCGGCGACTTCGTGACCTACACGCCCCTCGACGACGCACATGCGGTCGTGCGGAGCCTCCTCCCACGGAAGAGCGCGATCGTGCGCAAGGTCGCGGGCAACCGAACCGACGAGCAAGTGATCGCGAGCAACGTCGATACGCTCTTCATCGTCTCGTCGCTCGACGGCGATTTCAACATCCGTCGGCTGGAACGATATGCGATCCTGGCCTGGGACGGTGGCGTCCGTCCGGTCATCGTCTTGAACAAGGCCGACCTGTGCGACGATCCGAGCTTCGCGCTCGACGCGATCGAAGCGACGGGCTGGGCGATTCCCGTGCATAGGGTCTGCGCCAACGACGCATCCGCAATCGAAGCCCTCTCGCCATATCTGGCCGAGGGTCAGACCGTGGCGCTAGCCGGTTCGTCCGGCGTCGGAAAGTCGACGCTGACGAATGCGTTGCTCGGTACGCACGCGCAGGACACGGGCGGCGTCCGAGTTTCCGACGATCGCGGCCGGCACACCACGACCTCGCGCCAGCTCTTCGCGTTGCCGGGCGGGGCGGCGCTGATCGATACGCCGGGTATGCGCGAGCTGCAACTGTTGAGCGACGCGGCATCGATCGACGATGCGTTCGACGACATCGGCGCGCGTGCTGCGGAGTGTCGCTTCGCGGACTGCGCGCACGAGGCGGAGCCCGGCTGCATGGTGCGTGAAGCGATCGACCCGGATCGGCTCGAGAACTACCGCAAGTTGCTTCGCGAGGCTGCGTATCTCGAGCGACGGAACGACGCGGGCGCGCAAGCCGCCGAGAAGGCCAAGTGGAAAGCCATTCACAAGGCGATGCGCGCCGCGGATATTAGGGCGTACCGGCCTTGATCGACGGATCGGCGGCTTTGGCGAGGATGCGCGAGCGTTTCATGCCGCCCGGTTCGCGTCTAGGTAGGGCCTTTCTGCGCCGATGGGCGAAGCAAGCGGTATGACATCATTTCTGGTAGTCGGGGCGCTGGTCGCGTCGCTCATGTCTCCAACTGCCGCTCGGGTGGGCGCCTATTGCGGTCCGCCGGCGGATACGGCGGCGATTCAGGCCGCCTTCCTCGGCGAACATGCCAAGGGGCCGCATCGGCTCAAGCAGTCCGATATCATGGCGATCGCGGCCTACTATCCAGGCGGCGTCGGCCAAGTGGTCTATTCGTATGCCGGCGAGGGCATCGAGTACTTCGCGGAGACCAGCGGCGGCTGGCGTTCGGTCGGTACGACGGCACCCTCGTTCTTCTCGAAATCGGCGATGCGATTCTTCGATCGTATGTTGAACCTTCGTTCGAACGGCGGCAAGCAGTGCGTCAATCCGAAGTTCATCGCGGTCGGCAGCGGGTAGCGCGATCTACGACGTAGCCGTCGTCGGGCTCGGCGCGATGGGCAGCGCCGCGCTTGCGGAGTGTGCGGCCCGCGGCGCCCGTGCGATCGGCATCGATCGTTTCGCGCGCGGTCACACGCTCGGTGCGTCGAACGGCAAGAGCCGCATCGTTCGACAGGCATACTACGAACATGCGGCATACGTACCGTTGCTGTTGCGCGCGTACGAACGTTGGCGGGCGTTGGAAGGCGTTTCGGGCGAGCGGCTCCTGGAACTCTGCGGCCTGTTGATGGCGGGTGACGCGCGAAGCGCGGTGATAACCGGCGCGATCGGCGCGGCTCGCGAACACGACTTGACGATCGAAGAATGGACCGCGGCCGATATGCGCGTGCGGTATCCGACCTTGCTCGTTCATGACGACGAGGTCGGTCTCTTCGAACCCTTGGGCGGCTTCGTGCGTCCCGAGGAGGCGGTGGCGGCGCTTCAGGCGTCGGCCGAGCGCGACGGCGCGACGTTGGCTTTTGGCTCCACCATGCGCTCGTGGTCGGCGGACGCGAGCGGCGTGCGCATCGACCCTGCGGACGGGTCGCACATCCGCGCCGCGCGTTTGATCTTGACGCTTGGGCCGTGGTTCGGGAACGAGCTTGCGGCGCTCGGGGTCCCGCTTGCGGTCCAGCGAAACGTCCAGGTGTGGTTCCAACCGCGTATCGACGCCTACGATCTCGGATCGTTCCCGGTCTTTCTCCTCGATCGCGACGGCATGCCGGCGCCGCTCTACGGCTTTCCGGATGCGGGCGAGGGCCTGAAGGTCGCCTTCCACGGCCTGGGGGCCATGGTCGAACCGGACGCGCTCGTGCGCGGGATCGATGCCGAGCAGGACGTGGCGCCGCTCGCGCACGCACTTGACGGCTGGATGCCGGGCGCGAGCGGCAGCGTGCTCGATGCCAAGGCATGCATGTATGCCCTGACCCCGGATACCGACTTTGCGATCGACCTGCATCCGGCGCACGAGAACGTCGTGCTCTGTGGCGGGTTCTCCGGGCACGGATTCAAGTTTGCGAGCGTCGTCGGGGAGATCGCGGCGGACCTCGCCTTGCGGGGCGGATCGGCTATGGACATCGGCTTTCTCTCGCTCCGACGTTTCTCGCGCGGGGGCGCTTCGGCGGCGGCGCGAACCTAAAGCGACATGAGCGCCTTCGAAGAATTCCGCGTTCGACCGGCGAGCCGGGTCGAACTGGCCAAGCTCGACCCGGCCGACACCCGGGGATGCAAGGGCAAGGGCGATGCGGCCAAACAGCTCGACCGCGATTGTGCGGCGCTGACGTCCTTGCAGTATCTGCTCTACGCCGAGAACAAGCGCTCGCTTCTGATCGTGCTCCAGGCGATGGACACGGGCGGCAAGGACGGGACCATCGAGCACGTGCTCAAGGCGATGAACCCGCAGAGCGCCTACATGCACTCGTTCAAACAGCCCTCGGCGCTCGAGGCCTCGCACGATTTTCTCTGGCGCGCGCATGCCGCCGTGCCGGCGCGCGGGCAGACCGCGATCTTCAACCGGTCGCACTACGAAGACGTCCTTACGGTTCGCGTCCACGATCTCGTCCCGAAGGATGTGTGGTCGAAGCGCTACGACCGGATCAACGAGTTCGAGAGGAATCTGACCGAGTCTGGCACGACCATCCTGAAGTTCTTCTTGCACATCAGCCCGGAGACGCAACTCGAGCGGTTCAAGAAGCGGCTCGACGATCCGACGCGGCAGTGGAAGATCTCCGAGAGCGACTACAGCGAGCGGAAGTACTGGGACGATTATATCCAGGCGTACGAAGCGGTGCTCGAACGGTGCAGCACGGCGCACGCCCCCTGGTACGTCGTACCGTCCGATAAGAAGTGGTACCGCAACCTGGTCGTCGGCAGCGTGATCCGCCACGCGCTCGAGCAGATGGATCCCAAGACGCCTCCGCCGACCGTCGATATCGAGGCGATCAGAAAGCAATACCACGAAGCCGCGAGCGGAGCCGAACCGACCTGATGGAACTCTTCCGCGCGACCGGCCTGGAATGTCACTACGGCGCCCGAGAGATCTTCTCGGGCGTCGATGCCGTCTTGAACGAAGGCGAGCGGATCGCGCTGGTCGGGCCGAACGGAGCCGGGAAGTCGTCGTTCCTGCGGCAGATCGCCGGGATCGACGAGCTCCACGACGGTACGATCGTGCGCGCTCGCGAGACCCGTTTCGGCTATCTGGCACAAGGCGTCGCCGACGAGACGCGATCGAACCTGAACGAACTGGTGGCGGCCGCCCTGGCGAAGGTTCCGGATGCGGACTGGGCGTTCTCCAACAAGCGCCTGCGCGCGCTGTTGGACGGTTTCGGTTTCGGCACGGATGAATACGAACGCCCGCTCCGCGAGTTCTCGGGAGGACAGCGCTCCAAAGCGGCGCTCGCGCACCTGCTGATCGACGACCCCGAATATCTGATCCTCGACGAGCCGACCAACCATTTGGATATCGAGACGGTTCGCTGGCTCGAAGACTACATCGCCGCCGACAAGCGCGCCTACGTGATCGTCTCGCACGATCGCTACTTCCTCGACAAGGTCGGGACGCGCGTCTGGGAGATGGACCGGGGCTCGCTCTACACGTATGCGGCCGCTCGACCGGCGTACCACAAGTACGTCGAGCAGCGCGAGACGCGGCTCGCCGCCGAGCGCGACGCCTACGAACTGTTCGTGGCGGAACGCGACAAACGCAAGGCCTCGATCGCCGGACTCCGCACGACCCTCACCTCGAGCAACTACAGCCGGGTCAAGAGCCGTGAGAAGCAGTTGGAGCGTGTCGAACGCGAAATGGCCGCACCGCCGCCGGCACCCGAGGTGCGCGCGATCGGCGTACGCCTTCAGAGTTCGCGCCGCGCGACCCGCGGCTTCGCCTTCGAGGTCAAGGGCATCGCGAAGGCCTATGGCCGGCCGCTCTTCAGCGACGTCACCTTCGACCTAGAGCAAGGCGCGCGCCTCGCGATCGTGGGCCCGAATGGAGCGGGCAAGTCGACGCTGCTACGGATCCTCGCTGAAGAGATGGTCGCCGACGCCGGCGAGGTCCGGTACAACCCGGCAGCTCGGTTTGCATATTTCACCCAGAACGCGCACGAACAGTTGGACGTCACCGCCTCTGCGGTCGACGCCGTGACAACCGGCACGACGGCTAGTGAAGAAGAGGCACGCAACCTGCTCGGCCGGATGCGCATCTCGGGCGAAGCGGCCGACAAGCCGGTCAGCGCGTTCTCGGGCGGCGAACGCCGCCGCATCATGCTCGCGCGCTTGATGGCGCGTAAGTGCGACGTCCTGCTGCTCGACGAACCGACCAACGATCTGGATATCGCGAGCCGCGAAGCGCTCGAAGACGTGCTCTCGTCGTACGATGGCGCCCTCGTGATCGTCTCGCACGATCGCTATCTGCTCGACGCGCTCAGCGACCGGGTGCTCTGGATCGACGACGGGCATTGGGGCATCGTCGAGGGTGGCTACGAGGGGTACGAAAAAGCCCAGCACAAGCGCGGGCTCGCGATCGCCGCGACCGCATCGGCGGCGGCCGGAACCTCGAAGCTGGTGCGCGACACGCGCCTGACGCCGCTCAAAGTGCGCTCGAAGCTGCAGACGATCGTCAAGCGCATCGAACGCGAGATCGAGAAGATCGACGCGCGTAAGGTGGAGATCGACGTGCTCTTCGCGGACGTCGCGACCTACAACGACCGCACGAAAGTCAAAACGCTCGAAGCCGAACGCGATGAGCTTGCCAAGCGCTCGGCCGAGCAGCTCGACGCCTGGGAAGTCGCGTCGGCGGAACTCGAAGCCCTCGAGGTCTAGGATCTATGAAGCGCGGCACCTGGATCGCCGGCGGTACGGCCGGCGTCCTCGCGCTGGGCGCAGCCGGGCTATCGGGACGTTACCTCGCAAAGGGCTGTAGCATTCCGCCGCTTCCACCCATGGCGGCACATAACGTCACGATTACGCTCTCGTCGTTTCACTCCAAGATCCTGAACGCGTCGGTCGGAGTGGCCAAGATCGGACCGCGCGTTAGTGCACCGGCGAACGAAGGACGCGTATGCTTCTGCTTGCCGGGACGTGGAGGAACCGCGCGCGATCAGGCCATCGGGCTCTATGCCGATCGCGATCTTGGTGCCCTGCTTGCCGAACCGGGCGCCGTTCCGCTTACGCTCGTGTTCGTCGACGGCGGCGAGTCGTACTGGCACCCGCGCCGCGGTGGCGAGGATCGCCTGCGCATGCTGATCGACGAAGTCGTCCGACCGCTGGTCGCTCCGGGCGCGGAGTTCGCGTCATCGCGCGGGCACGCCGGCATTCTTGGTTGGTCGATGGGTGGATACGGCGCGTTGCTGGCCGGTGCGCTCCATCCGGAGCTGTTCTCGGCGGTCTGCGGCGTGAGCGCGGCGATATGGCGCACGGCAGCAGATCAGCAAGGTGCCGTTCCGGATGCGTTCGACGACGCGGAAGACTTCGCCGAACACGACGTGTTCGCACGCATCTCCGAGCTCCGGCATGCGAAGGTGCGCATCGACTGCGGTACCGGCGATCCGTTCTACGACGCGGACAAGGCGTTCGTCGCCGCACTCGAGGCCGACGGCCAACACCCGGACGCGACGTTCGAGACGGGATGCCACAACGCGCCGTTCTGGCAGTCGGGCATGACGAAGAACCTCGCATTCCTCAGCGAGGCTCTCCGCTAGACGGTCCTAGACCGTGAACGAGACGATGTCGTTCTCGTCGCGATAGCTCGTCCACCAGCGTTTGCCGTCGTAGGTGAGGCCGCGCACCAGGTCGTCGAGAGGCGCGATGTCGGTGACGACGACGTCCGCTCCACCGAGGTCGATGGTCGCGAGGTGGAGGTTCTCGAACTCTTCGTCGCCGGCGATGCCGTAGAGCTTTCCGTCCGCAAAGCCGATGCCGGCGATGCGCACGGGAAGCGGATATTCGCGGACGAGCGCGCCGGCTGCATCGAGCGTGACGATCTGCCGCTTGCCCATCTGGAGAAGATGCAAGGTCTTGCCATCGGAGGCCAGATGCGAACCGCTCAGATCCGGAAGTGCGATCTTGCTTTCGAGATCGAAGCCCTTGCCCGGTACGAACGTGTAGAGATAGCGATCGTCCTCTTCGCCGATCGAGACGACCACGCGGATGGTTCCGTCGAGGATCGCCATGCCGTAGGGTTTGCCCGGAGCCGCGAACTCGTCGCGCTTCTCCCAAGCGGTGGCTTCCATCCCATAGACCGAATCGGTGTCCCAGCAGCCTGCATAGATCGCGCTTCCGAACGCGGCCAGTGGTTGCGGATGGCCCGCCGGCGAAGGGTTACGTTGAAGGTCCTGTACGCTTTGCATATCTGCGAAGATACCCCACCGTCACCGAAGGTTGCAGTGTCTTGACAGAAGCATTCCGGGGGCGTAGGATGTTAAAAACTAGTTTCGTAAGAGTTAGGTGGATGCGGATGCCGCGCGAGCGCGCCTTGACGTTGACCGATCACGAACTGCGCCTGATGAATGTGTTGTGGCTGCGTCGCGAGGCGACCGTCGCCGACGTGGTCGATGGCCTCGAGGCGCCGCCGCTCGCATACAATACGGTTCTCTCGACGCTGCGTACGCTCGAGGAGAAGGGCTACGTCGCGCATGCCAAATCCAGTCGAGCATTCGTCTATCGTCCGCTGGTCGAACGCTCGGATGCGGCCCAGTCGCTGCTCGACGTGCTGCTCGACCGCTTCTTCGGGAACTCGCCAGGCGCGTTAGCGACGGCCATGCTCGACGAAGGCCGGCTCACCAAACGGGAAATCGCGGCCCTTCGGACGGCTATCGAGAGGAAGGATCGCAAGTGAACGCGCTCGCCGACTCGATCGTCGAAGTTCTCTTCGCCGGTCTCTGGCAAGGCGTGCTGATCGCCTGCGCAACGCTCGGCCTCCTCGCATTAGCGCCGCATGCAAGTGCGGCAACCCGGCATGCCGTCCTGTGGTGTGGGTTCCTCGCGATCGCCGTCATCCCGGCCGCGCTCGCTCTCCCACGCATACAATCCGTCCCGGCCGTGACGGCGGTGTCGCCGATCCGCGCGTCGACGTCGGCCTCGGTCCAGCGTGTCGACGCGAGCGCATCCGCAACGAGTCCCGTGCATCCGCGCGTGATCTTCGATCTCGGAAAAGGTGCGACCGCGCTCGTGGCCCTGTGGGCACTGGGTGTGTTGATCTCACTCGGCCGCTTGTTAGGGAGCCTAGCGCGAGTCGCGCAGGTCCGTCGGTCCGCTCGCGTGACGGCGATGTGCGACGGCGTTCCGATCTGCACGTCGGAAACCATCTCGGTACCGATCGCCGCCGGGCTGGTCCGTCCGGCCGTCATCGTTCCTGCCGCGCTCATGGAGGCGCTTCCCAAGAGCGACATCGACTGCATCGTTTCGCATGAGGTCGCCCACGTTCGCCGGGGAGACGGTTGGAGCAAACTACTTCAGTTAGCGGTTCAATCGATCTTGTTCTTCAATCCCGCGCTCCTGGTTCTCGGCCGACGCATCGCGATCGAACGCGAGATCGCATGCGACGACATTGCTGCAGCCGGCGCCGATGATCGCGAACGCCTCGCGCGCTGCCTGGTGGATCTGGCGGAGCGGGTCTCGCTGGCCCCGGCATCCGCCCTCGGCATGTTCGGCGGACCGAACGCAACACTCGTACGTATCCGCCGCCTACTCGACGGGCGCTACGACGGTCGTCGGCGTGTCTCTCGCCCGCTTTTCGGAGGTGTCCTCGTGCTCATCGCTACCCTCACCCTTGCGCTTCATGCGTTTTCGCCAATCGTAGCATTCGCATCACCGGTCACATCGCCGACCGCATTTCTTACGCCCGTTGTAGCGCCGGTCGCACCCGTCAAGCTCACGATGACGTCTGCGCAATGGAAGACGCTCGTGAAGGGCCTCAAAGAAACGTCGGATCGGAAGGTCGCGCCCGTGAAACTTGTATTGACAACTGCTCAGAAGATCGGCCTCGCGTCCGGGTTGAAATGGGCGGCGACTCCGAAAGCCGCGCCGCTCGCGCGCGTACGTCCGCTGCCGGGAGTTGCCACCCTCGCTAGCGAGGCGCCGAAGTCGACCGCGGTCGCTCCGGTGGCGCAGGTCGCGGTTGCGGTTGCGACGCCGGACCCCGACTGTTCGAAGGATGCCCAGGTCATCAATGCCGTTCAGCCGGTCTATCCGGAAACCGCGAAGTACGTCGGAGGCGGGCCGTATAGCGTGACGCTCGGTATGACCATCGATCCAACGGGGCATGTTATCGATGTGCGCGTCTTGCAGAGCAGTGGACGCTCGGATCTCGACTATGCGGCCAAGGCGGCAGCACTTCAGAGCACGTACTCACCCAAAGTGGTCGATTGTAAGCCGGTCACGGGAAACTATAAGTTCCGCGTCAGGTTTTCGATGGGGTCGAACTGAGCGAGGTGCATTCCCGCAGATGCTTCGGAAGAGACCTCTACGGCTTAGACGATCAGATGGACGTCGCCGAATTCGTGCGAGTGATAGCCGTCCTCCGCCGCTTCGGCATATGCGTCGCGTAGGACCGTCTTGCTTAAGAACGCACGGAGAAGCGATTGGTGCGTTGCCCCGGCATCATGAAAGCCGGTGAGGATACCGTCGACCGCCTGCAGCGTTGACATCTCGTCAAGAGTCAGATCGGTCCAACCCGAGGAGGCCGCAAGCGAGCCGCCGGAGACCGAGCTTTCGAGCGCGCGTAGGGCCGTGCTTCCAACCGCGATGACCCGCCGACCCTCGGATCTTGCACGGCTTACGGCTTCGGCAGTCAAAGCCGTCACGAAATAGCGTTCGGTGGCTGGACGCTCCGGACGTTCGAAGCTCGCGACCCCGCAGTGCAATGTAATCGCCGCGATCTCGACGCCCGCGCGGCGAAGTGCGTCCGTGACCCGCGGCGTGAACGGTCGCGCCGCCGACGGCATCTCCGCAGAGCCGTCGACGTCGCCGTCCCGCGCGAACATGGTCTGATAGTCGGAGATGGGAAAGCTTTGCTTGACGTAGCCATAGCGGATCGGGCCGCCGTACTCCGCGAGATACGCCGCCATACCGAGCGGAAGCTGGAACCAGGCATACCAGAGGCGTGGACGTTCCGGCTCGACCGGGGCGATCATCACCGCGGAACCGCCGCCGGGGAGCCTGAGTTCTTCGCCGCAGAGGACCGCGCCGCGAGGCTCGACCATCCAGATGCGCGTATCGATCTTGGTCGCGACGTGAAGCGTGAGCGTCTCGCCGCTTGCTCGGGATGCGGGCACCGCGGCCGCGAGCGTCGCCGAATCGTTCACTACCAGCAGATCGCCGGTGCGCAGAACGCTTGAGATATCGATGAAGCGTGCGTGTGCGTGGGTTCCCGCGGCGCGGTCCGTTACCAGCATGCGCACCGCATCGCGCGGGATTCCGCGGCGCTCGGGCGGCTCCGTCGCCTCGACGAAGCCGGGTGCGGCTTCAATGTCTGCGTTCATACCGTCACCGTCTCGGCGAGTCGAACGCGCTCGTATGGGGCGCGCATCCCCGCAATGGCTCGTAGCAACGCGGCCGCCGCGTCCGCCGGGTCGAGGAGGTCTCTGGGGTCGGCGTCAGGGATCGCGTCGAGATGCATCCGGGTATGCATATCGCCCGGATCCGCGACCAAGATACGCACGTTCGCGCCTTCGAGTTCTGCGGCAAGCACGCGTGAGGTGTGCTCGAGCGCGGCCTTGCTGGCACCGTATCCGCCCCACCCAGGATAGGCTTCAACGCCTGCGTCGGAGACGATATTGACGATCGTCGCCGGACGCTCGCAGCGCCGCATCAGCCGGAGCGCGTGCTGCATCAGATGGATCGGCGCGTACACGTTCACGTCGAAAATGCGCCCAAAGGTCTCGCTCGAAAGCCGGTCGATCCTCGGAAGCGGAGTCTCGCCGAGGGTAGACGCGTTGTTCACGAGCAGGTCGAGCCTACCGAGCGAGTCGGCTGCCGCGATCAGCGCGTGTACGTGAGCCTTATCCGCAACATCGCCTGCGATCGCCGTGACAGGGCCGATCGCGGCAAGCTCGCTCCTTGCGGCCTCGAGTTCGTGCGGGTCGCGCCCATCTACGATGACGTGGAGGCCGAGCTCGAGCAGTGCTCGAGTCACCTCTTTTCCCAATCCGCGCGATCCGCCGGTGACGATCGCGACATGTCCGGCCTCGTACCATGTAGTCATCATTACAGGAATGATTCTACAACCTAAAGTATAGTTGAGGTCAACATGCGACAAGAAGATTCCGTGGAGATCTCCAAATGGCTGAGCGTCGGCGATATCGCAACGCGTAGCGGCGTGGCCGTATCCGCGATCCACTTCTACGAAGCCAAGGGATTGATCCACAGCGTTCGCAACGCCGGCAACCAACGACAGTTCGCCCGCTCCGAACTACGTCGCGTGGCGATCGTCAAGGTTGCGCAGCGCGCCGGCATCTCGCTTGCGCGGATCCGGGAAGCGCTCGATACGCTTCCGACGGATCGCGCAGTCTCGGCGCGCGACTGGGCGCGGCTCTCGCGCAAGTGGAAGGATGATCTCGAGGAGCGGATCCATCGTTTGATAGCGCTGCGCGATCAGCTCGGAGGTTGCATCGGATGCGGCTGCCTCTCGATGGGAACGTGCCCGCTCTGGAATCCGCACGACAAACTAGGAGTCGAGGGCCCGGGTCCGCGCTTGATCGAGCAGTGATCCGCAGCTAGGCGGCTACGGGCCGCTCGATGTTGGTGATCCTTCGTAACATGCCACCGTATACGGGAAGTCGTAGGTCGAGACGTAGTGATAGATCGAAACGGTCGCGCCGTTCCATTCGACCGGTGAGGTGGTGCCGTGGCAGGCGTCGAGGTCCGCCGATGTGAGGATCTTCCCGTCGTACCAGGGACCGTAGATGCCGAAGCCGTCGAGTGCGTAGCCGAGCAACGATGAGTCGTGTGTTGCAGAGCCGGCATCGGGGACGCACGCCTGGAGGTCGCCGTGGTAGTGGTATTGCTCGCTCTGGTCCGGGTGACCGTGACAGGCGTCCTGTTCCTCGCGCGCGACCGCGTCGTAGCCGGCGGCGTCGAAGGCGTTGTAGACGGCGACACCCGTGATCGTCACGCCGATCATGCCCATGCCGACGCAGGCCGGCTGCGCGGCCGGCGCCGGATTGGCGGGAAGCGTCAAGGCTACGCCCACGCGCCCGATCGCGTTCGGATTGCGGTCGTATGCGAAGGCCGGATCGCTCGCCGCGATCGGGAAGACGCCGGTCGTGATCGGGGTTTCCGGAACGCCGTCGCCGCTGACGGTGCGTGACGATCCGGAGACGCTTTGCACAATCGTGCCGCTCCACGCGACGGCGCCTTGGACGGCGAGTTTGGCCGGCATATCCCAGGTACCGGCTGCGTTGTCGATCCACGGAGCGGTCGAGACGACCGGCGATCCGCTGAGGGCGTGACACGAATAGACGTAGCCGATCCGGGGGCCGGTGATATCCAACTTCCGGTCGCCGAGCGGCAGCTTCGCACAGTCGAGCGTCCCCGACGATGTCGACGCGGACGGACAGCTATAGCCCGATGCGGTCGAGGATCCGCTCGAGGCGACCGGCGACGGCGTGACGGCCGGCAGGCTGTTTCCGGTGGCCGCGCTCCCCGGCGATTCCCCGCCACAGGCGGCGAGCACCAGCGCGAGGACGGTGCAGACGGATGCGATCTTCATAATGGAAGTCTCCCTTCGGAGCTGATACTACGATCGGACCCTTGCGACGATGCTGGACCAGTTCACAGGCAGGCACAAGATTCGCGTCGATAGTAGGGAGTGGTATGAAGGCACGCGCGTATGCCATAGCGGCCGCCTCCTGCATCGTCGTAGCGACGGTGGGAGCGGCGGTCTGGGCGTCCCGGGTCGGTGACGTCCGCGCGGAGGTCGCGCGCGCCGGCGCGCTCGGATCGAGTCTGATCGCGGATCGGGTCGCGTCGGATGCGATCGCGCGCTCGTTGACGAGCCCAGCGCTCAACGTCGCGATCGAAGACCGGATTGTCGGCCGCGCCTACGTGGTCATCGATGGTGCAGTCGTCGAACGCCCATTGCCACCCGTTCCGCGGAACGGCGTTCCGGCCATCGCGGGGCCGGGCGGCGGTCCGCCTCCGGACGGTCGCATGCGCACGTTCTTCGCGCAGCTGGGAGGGCCGGTCTCGGGAATAGCTCCACTGCGCGTCGTCGATGTCGGGCGGGTCGTGCGAGTCGGACCCAACGCGGATGCGCTCGGCCTGTTCCTCGCGGCGGACGTGGTCCTCGTGCTCTTCGCATGCGGGATCGCGATCGGCCTGGCCGCGGCGTTCGCGATGGGCCGCGCCCGCGCCGAGCGACGGCGCCTGGTGGAAACGCTCGAGGAGCGCCGCGCCGCAGCTGCCGAGTTCCAGCGGTTTCTCGCGGACGCGGGACACGAACTCCGAACGCCCCTAACGGTGGTCAGCGGGTATGCGGAGCTGCTGGCATCGTCGGTCGCCGGCGACGAGAAGGCGGAACGGATGCTCGCCGAGATGCGCGCCGAGACCGCCCGGATGCGCGCGCTGGTAGAAAAGATGCTCATGTTGGCGAGATTGGAATCGCCGGTCTCGGTTCCGCATCTGATCGACGTACGAACGGTAGCCCAAGATGCGGTGTCGTCGATGCGGGCGACCAATCCTGGGCGGAAGATCGAAGCTCGAGTCGGCGGGGATGTCGCGGTCGTCATCGATGCCGACGACCTGTACGAAGCGATCCGTAACCTGGTCGAAAACGCCGTGCGATACGCGCCGGATTCCGAGGTGATCGTGGAAGTCGTCGCACGCGACGGTTCGGCGCACGTGGTCGTCACCGATCGCGGCGAGGGCATAGCGGCGGCGGAGTGCGAGAAGATCTTCGACCGGTTCTACCGCGGTCGCGACCGGGCGGGCGGCGACGGCTCGGGTCTCGGGCTCTCGATCGTGTCGCGCGTGGCCGAGCGCTGGAGCGGCGACATCTCGCTTCAGTCCCGGCCCGGACAGACGTCATTCGATCTGTCATTTCCGCTGGCGGAAGTCGAGCCGGCGTGAGCTCGACCTTGGAACGCCGTCACGTCCTGGTCGTCGACGACGAGCGCCATCTGCGCAACATGCTGGAGATCGGGTTGGGACATCACGGTTTCCTGGTGAGCGTCGCGGCAGACGGTGCCGAGGCGCTGGCGATGATCGAGGTGACCGCCTACGACGCGATCGTCTTAGACGTGATGATGCCGCGCGTGGACGGTACGTCGCTGGTCCCGATGATCCGGCGCTTTACCGAGGCGCCGATCCTCATGCTCTCGGCGCGCAAGGATGCACAGGACAAGATCGCCGCGCTGACCGCGGGAGCCGACGACTACGTCGGGAAGCCGTTCGATCTCGGCGAGCTGGCCGCTCGACTCAACTCCCGGCTCCGCCGACCGCAACTGAGCCGTCGCGATGTGCTGACATACGCCGGGATCGTGGTCGACATCGCGACGCGCGGGGTCGAGTACCGCGGTGCGGAGCTCGTCCTGACGACGCGCGAGTTCGATCTCCTCATCGTGCTCCTGCGAGAGCCGGGCCGGGTCTTCAGCCGCGACCAGCTTCTCGACAGAGCGTGGGGCGCGGATACCGCAGTCGAACCGAACGTGGTCGAAACGTACGTGTCCTATCTCCGCTCGAAACTTCAGGCGGCTGGAGCCGAGGGCCTTATCCGCACCATTCGCCGCGTCGGGTATACGCTTCGAGCCGACCCCCACTAGGATCGTCGCCGCGTAGGTAGTCGAGTCCAGGCCGTACGAAAGCCATGCTAGAAGGGCCATTCATGGCGAGTCGATCTCAAGATGGAGAGCGCGTCTGCTTTCTTCATGTCGGAGCCCCCAAGACGGGCAGCACCGCGATTCAGCACTTTCTCGTCAATAACCACGTCGCGTTGGCGCAGTTCGGCGCGCACTACTCACTCGCCGGCCGGTGTTCCTGGCGGCCTGGGCATCATGAGTTCTCCGCACAACTGCGCGCCGAAGCGGATGTGGATACGCGGGTCGGAGCGATCGCATCGGTGGTCGACGAGATCCGCGCCGAGGATGCCCGCACGGCGATCGTCAGTGCCGAAGATCTCGTCATCGCAGACCAAGGGCGGTTCCCTGCGGTCCGTGATGCGTTCGAAGCGATCGGCTATCGCGTCAAGGTCGTCCTGTACGCGCGCGCGCATGCCGACTACGTGGAATCCATCTATTGCGAAGCCGTTAAGCATGGACTGCGGCAGCCGTTCGCGCGGTTCCTCGATGATGTGATCGAACGCGGCTTGGTGAGCCAGCCGGGCGTGAGCTTGCCGGTTGCGTTCTCGACGCTCGCCGAACGCTTTGCAACGTGCTTCGGAAGCGATGCTATCATCGTACGCGGCTACCGGAGATACGGAGAACCCGTTTCGCTCGTTCGCGATTTCATGTCGGCGATCGGCGTCGATACGACGAGGGACGACGGTTCGTTCGTCTGGCCGTCGCGCTACGACAATCCGCGTCTTCCGACTGCGGACGTCGCGCGTCTGGTAGGCGGGGTAGGAACGGAGAAACGCATCGAGCTTGCAGGCCGGGCCGGCGAGGAGCCGTTCGCGCCTCTAACGGCCGACGAACGATTGCGAATCACGGATCGATTCGACGGCGACGCCGCATTGCTCGTAGAGCGCTGGGGCGTCGATCCGCAGACCTTCCACTCGATCGTGCACGCCGAGTCGGAGTCCACGTGGCGCGCCCGCGAACTCTTCCATGCGGTCAATGCCGAATAGCGGCGGACGTCCGGCCGACCGCGGGGCTTGACGGACGCCTCCCGTTGAGGTATATATGCGTAACCTGATGGTTACACATAAGATCGGACTGGATTCAGTATTCGGAGCGCTGGCAGACCCCACGCGTCGACGTATCGTCGAGCGCCTGGTGAAGAAGCGGCTAACCGTCAACGAAATCGCCTCGGGCTTCGACATGTCGAGACCTGCGGTCTCGAAGCACCTAAGGGTGCTCGAGAACTGTGGGATCCTGACGCGCGAGATCGTCGGCAGAGAACACCATTGTGCAATTGCGCCGAAGGCGATGCGCGCGGCGGCGAGTTGGCTCGAGCGGCAGGAACGGTACTGGAACTCGGTCCTCGACAACTTGGAACAACATTTGGAGAAGGCAACATGAGCCATACACAAACATACGCCGGGGAACGGCTCGTCATCAAGCGGACCCTGTCCGCGCCGCTCGCGCGGGTCTGGACCGCCTTCAGCGATCCGGTCGAGATGAAGCTCTGGGGAGCGCCCGAGGGCATGCGGGTCGCGTCGTTCGACTGCGATTTGCGCGTGGGCGGCTCGTACCGTCTGGTGATGGAGAAGATCGACGACGGCGAGAAGCACATCGCAAAGGGAACGTACCGCGCCATCGTTCCTGAAGCGCGGATCGCGTACACGTGGACGTGGGAGGAAGATACCCCGGCAGAAGAGCGCGAGACGTTCGTCACGTGGGAGTTCCAGGCGGCCGGCTCTAAGACCGAGCTGACCCTCACGCACGAGGGCCTCGCAAGCGTCGAATCGCGCGATGGCCACAACGGCGGCTGGAGCCAGATGTTCGATAAGTTCGAACGGTACCTGGCCGGATAAGCCGCCGGATCGGAGGACGGCGCTACGGCGTGTTGTTGTAGTCGTAGTGGCCCGCGGAGCCGTGGATGTAGTACGTGTAGGTGTGGCCCGAACCGCTCGGATAGCCGCGCAGACGATCGAGCATTCGACGCCCGGAACAGCCGGAAGCAGCCGTCACTTCGGCGCGGACCTCGTAGGCGGACGACGAGATACCCTCTCGTTTGGTGTGGTGCGGTGGAACGCAGAACGCCTTGATGATGCCGCTGAGATTGTACTGGTAGACCGTCATCCAGGCCCACGCGTCGGACGTCCGGTTCGTCACGACCACGACGTTGATAGACGTCGGATCGAGTGCTGCGTTGGACGCGGATCCTCCGGCAAGGCCGGCCGCGATGGCAAGGGCAACGGCGAGGAGTAAGGGACGGAGTCGCATGGTTGGGCCGGCCTTTTGAAGCGGTGTGAGCGTCTGTGACATCCATGCTCCTGAACGCACCACACGCCTGCTAGGTTCCATCCGACCTGCGCCGGGCCCGTCTCATCCCGAGCGCGCGATCTCCGCGATGATGCCGAACGAGCGCAGTCGGGCTTCGTGGTCGTGGATGTGGGCGGTCACCATGAGTTCGTCCGCTGCGGTGAGCTCGATGAAGCGCTCCAGATCGCGGCGAACCGTCTGCGAGCTGCCGACGATGGCGTAGCGAAGGGTCTGCTCTAGGCCCTCCTGCTCCAGCGGCGACCAGAGACCTTCGGTCGAGTCTACCGGCGGAAGCAGCTGCGTCGGCGTACCACGTCGGAGGTTGACGAACTGCAGCTGTTGCGACGTGAACAGGCGCCGTGCCTCGCGATCGGTGTCCGCGGCGATGACGCTGAGGCCCACCATCGCGTAGGGTGTGCGTAACTGCTCCGACGGCTGGAAGCGCGTGCGGTAGAGGTCGAGCGCGCGGAGCAGAAGATCCGGCGCGAAGTGCGCCGCAAATGCGAACGGCAGGCCGAGGGACGCCGCCAACTGCGCGCTGAAAAGACTCGAGCCGAGCAGCCAGAGCGGAACGCGCAGTCCCGCGCCCGGAACCGCGCGGATGGCTTGTCCGGGTGCGACGGGCGCGAAATAGGCTTGCAGTTCTTGCACGTCCTGCGGGAACATATCGGCGCGCATATCCGGGTCGCGTCGAAGCGCGTGCGCGGTGCGACGGTCGGTGCCGGGCGCGCGCCCGAGCCCGAGATCGATCCGTCCCGGGTAGAGCGACTCGAGCGTGCCGAACTGTTCCGCGATGACCAGCGGCGAGTGGTTCGGAAGCATGATACCTCCGGACCCGACACGGATCGTCGAGGTGCCACCCGCGACGTGGCCGATGACGATCGAGGTCGCGGCGCTCGCGATGCCGGGCATGTTGTGATGCTCGGCGAGCCAAAACCGGTGGTAGCCCCAGCGTTCGGCATGGCGGGCGAGATCGAGGGTGTTCCGGAGCGCATCGGAAGCGGTCGCGCCTTCGACAATCGGCGAGAGATCGAGAACGGAAAACGGGACGTGTGCCACTTCTAGTCGGGGGCTCGGTCGACCGGCTCCCCCGCGAGAGCTGCTACGCCTTCCTGGATCTCAACAGAGGTCATCGGGCTACTGCGCCGCGCACCTTCACGAACACCCGCTCGTGGCGCCGCAGGAGTCGCACTTCTCGCACGAACCGTTGCGGACCATGGTCATCTGGCCGCACTCGCCGCACGAGTTGCCGGTGTAGCCTTTCGCCTTTGCGGCGCTGACAATGGCGGCCTTTTCGCCTACGCTGGTCGATCCGGTGCGAGCGGGTGCGGCGGCCGGAGCGGTTGCGACGGCTGCCGTCGCCTGCGGTTGCGACGGTGCTTGCGCGGTCGTGCCGACGCGGCCCGGGTGTAGATGCTCGCTGACCGGATGCAGGCGCTCGTTCACACCGGCCGGACGAACGCGGACTTCGCCGACCTCCTCGGCGATGTACTCCGGGACGGCGACGTCGGGACCCATGGCGTCCATCTCCATCGAGGGCTGGACGTGGGCGAGTTCGTAGCGGCCGAGATACGAGACGGCCAGTTCGCGGAAGATGTAGTCGAGGATCGAGGTCGCCATCTTGATGTGATCGTGACCCTGGACCGGTCCGTTCGGCTCGAAGCGCGTGAAGGTGAACGCTTCCACGAACTCTTCGAGCGGCACGCCGTGCTGCAAGCCGAGCGAAATCGCGATCGCGAAGTTGTTCATCAGCGAACGGAACGCGGCGCCTTCCTTGTGCATGTCGATGAAGATCTCGCCGAGTTGGCCGCCTTCGTATTCGCCCGTGCGCAGGTAGACCTTATGTCCGCCGATGATCGACTTCTGGGTGTAGCCGCTGCGGCGCTCCGGCATCCGGTTGCGCTTGGCGATGTAGCGGTAGACGATCTTCTCCGCGACCTGGAGCGGCTGGAGGTACGGCTGCGTGGTGGTGATGATGTCGTCATCACCGGTGTCGCCGCCGAGGTCGTAGCTCGCGGCCAACGGCTGCGAGAGCTTGGAGCCGTCGCGATAGAGCGCGACCGCCTTGACCATGCGCTCCCAGGCGTACCGGTAGGCTTCCTTGACATCGGCGATCGAGGCCGTTTGCGGGAAGTTGATCGTCTTGGAGATGGCGCCGCTGATGAACGGCTGGGCGGCCGCCATCATGTCGACGTGGGCCAGCGGACGGATGTAGCGCGAGCCGTATTTACCACAGGGCGTCGCACAGTCGAAGACCGGCAGATGCTCGTCGTTCAGGTACGGTGCGCCTTCGAGGGTCATGCGGCCGCAGATGTGCGCCGAGGCCTCTTCGATCTGCTGGGTGCTGAAGCCGAGGCCATCGCGCAGGATCGAGTAGTTCCAGTCGTTGAGGTCGGCTTCGGCCAAGCCGAGCACGCCCGTGCAGAACTCATCGCCGAGCACGAACTTGTTGAAGACGAACGGCAACTCGAAGGCGGCGAGTAGCGAACCTTCGATCTTGCCGAGGACCTCGTCGGTGAAGCCCTTCGCCTTGAGGGTGGCGCGGTTGATGTGCGGCGCGCCGTCGAGCGTGCCGGTCCCGGTCGCATACGTCTCGATCGCGGCGATCTCTTCGTTGGTGTAGCCGAGACTGCGTAGCGCCGGTTCGACCGACTGATTGACGATCTTGAAGTAGCCGCCGCCCGCGAGCTTCTTGAACTTCACGAGCGCGAAGTCCGGTTCGATGCCGGTGGTATCGCAGTCCATCACGAGGCCGATCGTGCCGGTCGGCGCGATGACGGTGACCTGGGCGTTACGGTAGCCGGCGACTTCGCCGATCGCGAGCGCATCGTCCCAAGCCTTGCGAGCGAGGGCCCATGCGTTCTCGGTGAAGAGGGTCGGCTCGTGCGTGACCGGAGCGATCGAGAGGCCTTCGTAGTCGGCCGTCTTGGCCTGATACGATGCACGGCGATGGTTGCGGATGACGCGCAGCATGTGGCCGGCGTTCTCGGTGTACCGCGGGAACGCGCCGAGCTGCTGTGCGAGTTCGGCCGACGTGCGGTACGCGATGCCGGTCATCAGCGATGTGATCGCGCCGCACCAGCCGAACGCCTCTTCGCCGTCGTACGGCAGGCCCATACGCATCAGCAGCGTGCCGAGGTTGGCGTAACCGAGGCCGAGCGTACGGAAGTCGTAGGACTTCTGCGCGATAACCTGCGACGGGAACTGGGCCATCAGCACGCTGATCTCCAGCGTGAACGTCCAGATACGACAAGCCTCGGCGAAGCGGGCGGCATCGAACTGTCCCTGCGCGTTCTCGAACGTGACCAAATTCAACGACGCGAGATTGCACGCCGTGTCGTCGAGGAACATATATTCGGAGCAATTATGAACGACGATGCCGTTCGCAACGAAGTGATGCGTATCGGGCTCGGTTAGATCGAATACCGGACGCGCACCCAACGACGTCAGGGACGCAAGCTTATCGGTCATGCGATCCACGTACGTCTTTACGCCGCTATTGACGGCTGCGAGGGCCGCCGATTTTGCCGAGAGCGGATGGAAGCCGATCTCGCGTTCGAACGCCACTCGCGACGATCGGGAGATGCGAAGATCATGCGTTTCTTGGACCGGGTAGGGCTTGTAGCCACCTTTGCCATCGGGGCAGAGCGTCGATGTCGTACCGCCGCGGCGATTCTTATAGAGCTTCGACTTGATCCCGAAGGAAAGCAGAAGGTGCTGGGTCTGTTCGAGAAGCGTGAGCGACGTCGATCCGAGAGAGACGTATTGCGAGTGGTCTCCGCTGTTCCCAACGGTACCATCGGCAGTGAATACGCCACGCAGCATGGCGGCAACGGATTCGCGATCGAGGGAGTACACGGCATCGGTAAAGGCCTTTGCATTACTGCCCGAACCGAGACGCGCATAGCGCCCGAACACCTCGAGGATATTGCGATTGGCCACGCTGACGCGCGAACCGCCGGGGGTCGGTGCCGTAACGGTGGTCGTACGACGTGAGCGGCCGTCGGCCGCAGTACGTTCCTTTTCGAGGTTAAGCGAGTGAGCTATATCTTCGAGGATAGGTGCTTCATTCGCAGCCATCGTGATGATAAGCGAGTCCTGTGATCCCTCACGAGAGCTGTGCGCGATGCAACCGTCGCCGACTGCGGCCCCGATTGCAAATGCCAGACCCTGCTCGAGCTGGACACTTCCAAAACCGGAACCTTGAAGCAGAACTTCGTCGTCAGGTCGCAGTTCGCAGGCGGGAACATCGCCGCGGTTCGCCGTCAGAACGCGATGATCGGCAGTCAACTCGAGTGAGTAGCCGGCGACCGTCTGCAGTCGGAAGACATCCTTCGTTCCCGTCGGGAAGATGCTATTGACAAAGTGCGGCTGACCGTCGGCGCCGATGATAAACGCCGCCTTGCCAACGAGGTCGCCCATGCGCTGCGGGCCATCGGCCGTCGCCACGAGCGTCTCCGCGGTGACGCAGGGGTTACTTGCATTGATGCGGCCGTCGGCGGGGCAGGTGTGCCACTCGTTGATGGTCGTGTCGTACTGCAGGCCCGGGTCGGCGCATTGCCAAGCCGCTACGGCGATCTTTTCCCAAAGGTCGTCGGCCGAGACCGAGCGGTGGACGCCGCCGTTGGTGCGCTTGATCAGATTGAAGTTTTCGCGAGCGTCAAGCGCGCGGAAGAACTCGTTGTTGACGCGGACCGAGTTGTTCGAGTTCTGACCCGAGACGGTACCGTAGGCATCGCCATCCCAATTCACGTCGTACGTCTCGATCTCGAGGCTGCTGTAGCCTTGCTTCGCGAAGTCGAGCGCGTACTGGATGTTGCCTTGCGGAATGCCGGCGTTGATCGCATTGCGCAACGCGGCTTTCAGGCTGGGATTCAGCGCCGGATCGAGACGTGCGTCGGCCGGCAGATCGGCGGCATTGGCCGCGTCCATGATCGCGCTCAGATGCTTCTGCGCCGAGATCGAACCGGCGACCAGGTCAGAGACTTTTTGCTCTTCTTTGACTTTCCAGGTGATGAACTGCTCGACGTCCGGATGATCGATGTCGAGCACGACCATCTTGGCCGCTCGACGCGTCGTGCCGCCCGACTTGATCGCCCCGGCCGCGCGATCGCCGACGCGCAGGAACGACATCAGGCCGCTCGAGGTGCCGCCGCCCGAAAGCTTTTCGCCGCCGCCGCGGATCTGCGAGAAGTTCGAACCGGTGCCCGATCCGAATTTGAAGATGCGCGCTTCACGAACCCACAGGTCCATGATGCCGCCCTCGTTCACCAGATCGTCGCTGACGCTTTGGATAAAGCACGCGTGGGGAGCCGGATGCTCGTAGGCGCTGGTCGAGCGGGTCAGATCCTTGGTGACGGGGTCGATGAAATAGTGGCCCTGGGCCGGTCCGCTGATGCCGTACGCCCAATGCAGGCCGGTGTTGAACCACTGCGGCGAGTTCGGCGCGCCGATCTGGCGGGCGAGCATCCCCGACATCTCGTCGAAATAGGTGCGCGCGTCTTCCTCGGTGTCGAAGTAGCCGTACTTATAACCCCAATACGTCCAGCAGCCGGCCAGGCGATTGAAGACCTCGCGCGCGTCGCGCTCCGCCCCGAAGGTCGCGTCGGAGGCCGCTTCGCTCCGCCAGAGCCACTCCGGAATGCCCGCTTCCTCGACCTTGACGAGCTTGTCGGGAACGCCCGCCTTGCGGCAATACTTCTGCGCGAGGACGTCGACCGCGACCTGACTCCAGGCCTTGGGGACCATCATGTCCTTGGCTTCGAAGATCACCGAACCGTCCGGGTTGACGATCTTCGAGGTACGCGGCTCGAAGGCAACGCCGTGGTAGGGCTCGCCGGAAACGGAGTACGAACGGCGGAATTTCATTGGACGGGGAGCTCCTCGGAACGCAGCAGCAACAGGAAAGGACGGTCTTCGAAAGCCTCTAATCGAACACCTGTTCGACGTCGATGCGCAAGGACCAGTAGGGCCTCTGATTGTGCCACACTCGTCCGATTACCACAAGATATTGGGGTCGGGTAGGCGGATTCCTTGTGATTCGGCTGAGGATAACCGACAAAAATCTGAGGATGAGGGGTGCACGTGAGGGCCGCCCCCCAGCAGCCTGTGGATAGACCCGAGGATAGTGCGAACAACTGCCCAACAGGAGCCCACATGTTCGGCCCCGATCGCTTCGCTCCACGCCTCAAGGATGTCTCGCTCGACGAGTTGGAAGCGGCCGGTATCCGCGGCCTGATCGTGGACCTCGACAACACCCTCCTGGGCTTCCGAGAGACCGAGCTTGCGAGCGATCACTTGGCCTGGGTCGCGGCCGCTCACGACCGCGGCATGCGGATCGTCATGCTCTCGAACAACTTCGGCGAACGGGTTCGTTTGGTCGGCGAGCAGATCGGCGTGCTGGGGTGCATTCCGAACGCGCTCAAGCCATTGCCGTTCGGATTCCTACGGGCGAAGAAGATGCTCGGCCTGCCCCGGCGCAGCATCGCGGTCGTCGGCGATCAACTCTTCACCGACGTCCTGGGCGGCAAGGTCTGTGGACACTATACGATTCTTACCGAGCCGATCGAGTCCAAGGACTTCGCGCTCACCAAGATCTTCCGGTTCTTCGAGCGCCTGATGCTGCCCGCGCGGCGAACGCCGTGAAGCTCGCCTTGATCGGCGATCCGGTCGCGCACAGCCGCAGCCCGCGCCTCCACCGTGGATTCCTGGAAGAAGCCGGCATCGACGGCGACTATGTCTCGATCCGGGTGCCGCGCGACAATGCGATCGACGTCTTACGGCGCATGCGGATGGACGGCTACACGGGCTGCAACGTCACCTATCCGCTCAAAGAAGAAGCCCTGCGCGCCTGCGACGTGATCGATGAAGAAGCGCAACGGATCGGTGCCGTCAATACGATCCTGTTCGGCATGCAAATCCGCGGCGCGAACACCGACGGCATCGGCGCACGCAGCGCTCTAGAAGCCGCGCTCGACGAACCGCTCGCGCTCAAACGCGTCGGCGTCCTCGGTACCGGAGCGACCGCTCGTGCGATCCTCTCGACCCTGCGCGCCATAGACGCATACGCGTACGTCTGGGGCCGGGACGAGGCCAAAGTCGCGGATCTCTGCGAGCGCTTCGAATGCGAGGCGTGGCCGGCCGATAACCCGCCCGAGATCACCGTCAACACGCTCCCTCCGGACGTGCATCTGCCGCTCGACCTGATCGCGCAACTGCAGACGACGGACTTCGTGATGGATGCCAACTACGGCGAGCGCGCGACGCTCGCGCATCAACTCCGGCGCGAAGTCATTCCGGGCGACACGATGCTCGAAGCGCAAGCCCGCGCCTCGTTCGACTACTGGCTCGCCCACGAAGAGAAGGTCGGGAACTAAAAAAAAAGACACGTTGCGTGTCATGTTGAGCGTAGGCGCGGAGCGCCGGAGTCGAAACACGGAGAGGGGGAGATTCGAACATCCCCAAGCGCTGGCGCGCCCGGGGCCCCAAGAATTAAAAACCGCTCCGATGCTTCGCATCTCCGCTTCGGGAGTTCGAATCGTGGAGCGTTTAGGAAATCCGGAGAGGGGGAGATTCGAACTCCCGAGACGCTTTCACGTCTGCTCGCTTTCCAAGCGAGTGCATTCGACCACTCTGCCACCTCTCCAAGACGTGCAACGGCCCCCGGGCCGATTGGCTTTCCGGGGGCCGAATCCTTGGACTATGCCCAAGCGAACGAAGCGCTAGCCGTGGTGGTTGTCGCCACCGTCGTCGCCATGACCGCCATGGTCATCGCCGTGACCGTCATGTCCGCCATGGCTATCACCGTGACCGTCATGTCCGTCGTGGTTGTATGCGCCTTGGTCGTCGTGTTCGTCGCCATGGCGGCCGTTATGATCGCAACCACGATCGTCGTGCGATTGCTCCGAGCCATCGCGATGTTTGTAGTAGTAGCCGTGGTGCTTGGAGCCGTGCGAGTCGTGCCACCAGCCGTTACACCACGATCCGGATCCATCGCCGGAGTTACCCGGGGTCGCCGTCGGCTTCGGGGTCGGTTTGGGGGTAGGCGTCGGACAGGGCGTCGCGGTGGGATGCGGCGTCGCGGTCGGACGCGGCGTTGCCGTCGGGACCGACGTCGGGGCCGGGGTCGCGGTCGGAGCCGGCGTCGACGCGGCGGCGATCGCTACGTAGAACGTGTAGTTGGTGCCGAGCTGATAGGTAAGTCCGGTCGTCTCGGCCGGGAAGACCAGGTTGTTGCCGTCGTAGCCGGCGTTGCCGGTTACGGGTATGGCCGTCGTCCCGCCGTTGGCGTAGGCGACGATCAGGCAGTTTGTCGGGGTCAGCACGGGAGCAGGCGTGGGGGGCGGCGTCGCCGAGGCGGCGACCGCACTACGCTTGTCGGCACTCAGGGTCGCGACACCCCCGGCCGGGGCCGCACAGTTCATCGGAAGGACCAACTGCTGGGCCGTCAGGACGCCCGTATTGAGGGGCTGAAGGATGGTCGCGGAAGTAACCGCAGTGGTCAGGAAGTCGATCACGCCACCGGCCGAGTAGAACGTCAGCGGAAGGATGTTCGTATAGGTGAAGGTCGTGGCGGCCGCTGCGGCCGCCCGGGCACCGCTCGCACTCGAGACCGATGGTCCCGGAGCCGATGCGCCACCGACAGCGCCACCGGCGCTCGGCACGATCGGGGCGGAGCCACCGCCGCCACATGCGACGACGGAGCCGATCAAAACGAGCCCGGCTATAAGAGTCAGAGCTTGACGGGTCAGCTGACGTGCCACTAGACGATCCTTCCAAATCACGAGAAAATGGCGCCCATCCGTGACGCTCCCTTCCCGTTCTGGCCAAAAAAAGGCGGTGCCTTCAGCATCGCGTCAAGGAAAGGCGAAGAAGATATTAAGAAGCCGAGGCTAGGAGGCGGCTTGGGAGGCCGTTCCTTCGAGCATCAGCTCGAGCTCCGCCGGCGGCAGGGCCCGGGCATAAAGGAAGCCCTGGGCATACTCGCAGCCGCAATCCCGGAGGAAGTCGGCCTGGGCTCGGGTCTCCACGCCCTCGGCGTGGACCGCCATGCCGAGCGAGTGGGCCATCGCGATGATGGCCGAGACGATGGCGAGATCGTTTTCGTCGCTTGGGATATCCCGGACGAAGGACTTGTCGATCTTGAGCTTATCGATCGGCAGTTTCTTAAGGTAGGAGAGCGATGAGTAGCCGGTCCCGAAATCGTCGAGGGCGATCTTGATGCCGAGCTGCTTGAGCTGGCGCATGATCCCGATCGATTCTTCTGCGTCGTGCATCGCGACCGTCTCGGTGATCTCGAACTCGAGATGCGCGCCGGAGAAGCGCGCGAAGCGCAACGCATCCTCGATCGACTTGGCGAGATTATGGTGGGCGAACTGGCGCGCCGAGAGGTTGACGGCGAGCTTGAGATGCGGCCCGAAGCGCTCGTGCCAGCGACGCATCTGCTGAGCGGCTCCACGCAAGACGAAGTCGCCCAGGTTGATGATGAAGCCCGACGCTTCGGCCTGCGCGATGAACGTCTCGGGCGATGCATAGGCGGGGTCGCGGGCTTCCCAGCGCAGGAGGGCCTCGACGCCGACGATCTCATCGGTCGCCAGTGAGACGACAGGCTGATAGAAAATGCGGAACTCGTCGTTCGAGAGCGCATTGGAGAGACGTTGGTGGATCGGTAGTCGGTAGCTCACACCGCGGGATGGCTTCCCGTCCCTTGCCGCGCGTCCCTGGCTCCGGAAAAGCACACCGCTAGAGGTCGGCTTGGAACGCTCTGCCGAAAGCAAGCGTTCAAGGGAGAGATGGCTATGTCGCTTTGGTCCGGCTTTCGAAGCCGCTCGTTTGCCGCTTGTGCGAGCATCCTACTCGTCGCCGGTTGTGCCGGCGGTGGAAGTTCGAAATCGATGCTCCCGAACGTGCCCGCCGCGCCCGGGGCGCCCGCGGGGCCGACCGAGTCAGTCCACCTCAATTTCTCGATCCCGGTAGCATCGCATGCGAACGCCAATCGCAAACATCCCGCATTCATCGTCGCTGCGACCAACGGCCTCGAGATCACGACCAAGAACGGCTCGAACGTCCAGATCGCGGATCAGTCATACGACGTCTCGGCGAGTTCGCCACTGTGCACGACCAATGCCGGGCTGCGCACTTGCGCGCTCACCTACGTCGTCCAGGTCGGCGGACCGTACACGTTCACGCTGACGTCGTACGACCAAGCGCCGGTCGGCGGCGTGATTCCGGGATCGGCCAACGTCCTCGCGATCGGCGTCATGACGAACGCGAATGTCGTCGAGGGCAACGCCAACAGTTTCAACGCGACCCTCGCCGGGCAGCCTGCGTCGGTCGGCTTCGCTTCCGGACGGAACGTGGCGCTCCTCGACGGAACGCCGGCGTCGTTCGCCGTTCCGCTCGGCGTCCACGACGCGTCCTCGACCGCGATCGTCGGAGCGTTCGCGACCCCGATCACCGCAAGCGTGAGCGACTCGGGCGGGCACACCCTGCTCTCGATAGATGGCGGCACGACCAAGGCCGCGTCGGTGCAGTTGCTCTCGTCCACGGACGCGGCCGCCCTGGTGGAGTACTATGACGGCGGGGGTATCGCGGGCTATGGCGCGGATGTCAGCGCATCCGTAGGAACGGCGAGCGACCAGACCGTGCTCGACACGTTCGGGATCACCGGAACGGTCGGGTTCGGAACGCCGACGTACGCGAGTAATGCCGCGAAATTTACGGCGCCGGGGCAGCAACTCTTCCTCACGCCGTCCGAGAGCGGTTTCGCCGGCACGTTCAGCCAGTCGGATACGTGCGCGGGGAACCTGACGGTTTCGCCGTCGGGCAGTGACTACGACTTGCTCAGCGTTACGGCGACCTCGACGTGTCACGTCGACATCTCCGACGGGACGCTCACCTTCAGCGTAGCGGTCTCGGTCACGACCACCGGCGGTTCGATCGGCATCCCGCCGCCGAGCGGAACGGTCACGACGATGGCGACCCTGACGTCCGGGATGAGTCCGTTCGAGATCACGAACGGTTCCGACGGGAAATTGTGGTTCGCGGCCAACGACGGTACCGACGGCGAACTGGGGAGCGTCGATATGGACGGAACCCTTGCAGAGTATCCGATCCTCGGCTCCGCACCGGTCGCGGTCGCTCCCGGGCAGGACGGACGGATCTGGTCGGGCGACGCGAACGACGCATTGATCCACGCGATCGATCCCACCACGCACGCCATCTCGACCTACGATCTGACCAGCTTCCTCACCTTCGTCGGCGGCATCGCGGCCGGGCCCGACGGAAGGATGTGGATCACCGACGGAGCGTCGTGCGAGATCGATCAACTCGATCAGACAGGCACGTTCGTGAATCAGATCTCGGTCCCGTTCTGCTCCGCCCTCAGCGATATCATCGAAGGTCCGGACGGCGCGATGTGGGTCGGAGATCAGGTCTCCGGCCAGATCGCTCGGATCGACCCGACCAGCTATGCGGTCTCACGCTTCCCGACGACACTGCCCTCCGGCGTCGGCCGCTTGACGGTCGGCCACGACGGCGCGATCTGGTTCACGTTGCTGTACGGCGGCGGCCTCGGCCGGATCACCACGACCGGCGCGTACACGTTCTATCAGACGAACTCGGTGATCCCCGAGTTCGGCATCGTCGGGGCACCCGACAACACGTTGCTCTTCGGTTCGTGTAGTTGTAGCGGTGGTATCAGCCGCATGACGACCGGCGGCATCGAGAGTCAGGTCGCGACCGGACCGGACGCCTACGATCTGGCGGTCGGCTCCGACGGAGGCGTATGGTTCACCGAGTACGGCAACGGCACGATCGGGAGGGTGCAGCCGTGAAGAGATTCGTTTCGATCGCGTTGATCGCATCGCTCGCAGCGTGTTCCGGTCACTCCGGCGGCGGGATGTTGCCGGCGACGAACGGTGGCGGTTCGCACGCGTCCACGCCCCTCAGGTTCTCGATCAAGATCCCGAACGCGCCACAGGGCATACGCCCGCAGCACGTCTCGTCGAGCACGCTCGGCGTCGGCGTCACGACGTACGCGCAGAGCGATACCGGGCATTCCACCTCGATCGGCTACTTCGGGAACGACGTTTCGCCGTCGTCGCCCACATGCTCCAGCGGTCCGGTCTTCCGGGTCTGCACGATTCAGGCCGCTGCGCCGGCCGGAGCCGACGAGATGGTCGTCACGACGTACGATCAAGCGCCGAACGGTTCCGGATTCTTCGACGTGAGCGCAGACGCACTCGACACCGGCAACGTCGACTTCACCGTATTGGAAGGGCAATCGAACAGCATCGCCGTCTCGCTCGGCGGCATTCCCGCGCAGGTCAACGTCGCGATCGACAACCCGAACGCGATCTTCGACACCGCGCTCTATGCGACGATCCCGTACAACGTCGAGGTGAGCGTTCTCGACGCGAGCGGCGCTACCATCATCGGAGCAGATCTGTTTTCGTCGCCGATCGTGCTGTCGAGCTCGGATGGGAACGCGGTCTTTACGATCGACGGTTCGCCGGGGACCGTCGTCCCGAAGCCGAACAGCGTCGTCACGATGGTCGATGCGAGCACGGCGCATCACGTACCCACGCTCGTAGCGACGGGGCCGGGCGGCGTGATCGGCACGGTGGGCTACGAGGTCAATCCGAGCGGGACGACTACTCGATACGCGTCCTCGGCTTCGCCAACGGCGATCGTGAGCGGAACACAGTCGAACGAAGTCGGACAACCCGGCGTTCTGTTCTACGCCGATGCAACCGAAGAGATCAACAAGTTCGATGCGATCACGTACGGTAACGCGGTCCTGAGCTACTCGGGCGCGACGCCCGAAGCGCTCCACACGACCGCCATGGTGCAGAACCGCTTCGCCGGCCTCGACGTCAGTTTTGCGACGGCGTTCGACGGCACGCAGGTCTACATCGGCAATAGCGACGGCTCGAGCGCCTTGCTCGATAACACGATCGTGACCACGGGCGATTGCAACGGGATCACCAATGGCGCGAACGGGTCGCGGATCCTCGCATGCGGCGACCAGATCATCGACTCCGACTACGGCGTCGACACGGAGTTCGCGGGGCGGACCTTCGGAGGGATCGTATCCGGCGCGAATGGCGCGCTCTTCTACGCCTTCGATGCGTCGCCCGCAGGCGGCATCGGCACGATGCTCGTCGGGGACATCGGTGGGACGACCGACACATCGTTCCCGCTCGCCTCCGGGCACTACGCGACCGCGATCGTCGCTTGTCCGGATTCGAAGATGTACTTCCTCGACGGCGACCATGCGGATAGCACGTCGTGGAGCCTCGACTCCATCACGACCGACGGTACTTCGGTCGTCTACC
Organism: Vulcanimicrobiota bacterium; assembly: GCA_041690835.1. Lineage (GTDB taxonomy): Bacteria > Vulcanimicrobiota > Vulcanimicrobiia > Vulcanimicrobiales > Vulcanimicrobiaceae > JALYSX01. The sequence continues at coordinate 30,732 of JBEPVY010000002.1, forward strand.
CCGTCACCGGGACGCCGACCGCGCTGACCTGCGGCCCGGATAACGCGGTCTGGTTCGGCACCGCGGATGGAACGATCGAACGATTCGATATCGGGACCGCCGGCACGACCACCGAATCGACCAGCCCGGGAGGCAGCATCGGCGGGATCGCGCTCGGCCCGGACGGTGCGATCTGGGCGACGGATACGCCGAACAGTCAGTTGCTACGGATCATTCCGTAAGGTTTCCGAGGCGGCTGAAGTAGGCGATCCGAGCCGCCTCTTCGGCCAGGTCGGTAAGGATGAACGCGCGTTCGAGGTCGGCTGCGACCGTCGAGACGCCGTGTCGCTCCATCACAACGGTATCGAAGCCGCGCGAGAACTCGACGGCGCAGAGGTTGGCGAGTTCGTGCGTGCCGGGATCGCGGTAGGCGGTCCAGGCGACCGGGCCGAGGGTCTCGCGCGCGCCGACCGTATCCCGCGGGAAGATCGAACCGACCTTCGACCAGACGACGCAGAACGTCGGATGCGTGTGCACGACGCAGCGAGCGTCGGGGCGCGCGTCGTACGCAGCGATGTGAAGATGCAGTTCGCTCGTCGGATGCTGTTGCGGCCTACGCGGCGCGCCGTGCGCGTCGACGAGCACGATCTCGTCATCGCGCAGATCCCTCAGCGAGACGCCGGAAGGCGTTACCAGCAGATCTCCGTCGTCGAGCTTGACGGAGACGTTGCCGCTCGTTCCGGTGACCAAGCGGCGATCCCAGAGCAACCGACAGTAACGCGCGATTTCGGCGCGCGCGCGTGCATCGGTGCTCATGCCTCTAGACGCCGGCGGGGTGCCAGATGGTCTTGACTTCGCAGTACTGCGCGATCTCGTCGAGGCTCTGCGCGGAGGCGGCGAACCACTCATCCGAGCTGCGCTTGGCCCAGGCTCGCACGCGCTTGACGTTATCGGCCGCGCCGCGGGTGAGGGCGATGGTCTGCTCGGCATCGTCGTTCTCGAAGCCGATCGCGTTGACGTCCATGTGCTTGGCCATGATCGGTCCGAGTTCGGCGCGACGGCCGGTCAGGATGTTGATCGCGCCGGCCGGGATGTCGCTGGTCGCGAGGGCTTCGGCGAAGATCACGGCGGTCCGTGGGTCCGTCTCGGAGGCGACCGCGACGACGGTGTTGCCGGCGACCAGGGCCGGGACGATCACCGAGACCAGGCCGAGCAGAGCCGGCTTATCGGGGGCCATCACGCCGACCACGCCGGTCGCTTCGACCGTCGAAAAGTTGAAGTGCGGTCCGGCGACCGGGTTGCGGGTCGAGAGCAGGGCCGAGTACTTGTCGCACCAGCCGGCATACCAGACGATCCGGTCGATGGCCGCGTCGATCTCGTCCTTGGGGAACTCCTCGCGGCGGGCTTCCATCATCTCGGCCAGGCGGTAGAGGATCAATCCGCGCGTCGCGGCCGCGGTCTTGCCCCACTTGGCTTGGGCTCCGCGGGCGGCGACGACCGCGTCCCGGACGTCTTTGCGCGACGCTCGGGCGATATTGGCCCCAAAGGCCTTCCCGTCCCAAAGCGGGTCGCTCCGGCCGGATTCCGAGCGGACGAACGCGCCGCCGATGAAAAGTTTGTACATCTTGCGGACGTCGAGCCGCACATCCTCATGTTTTCCCACCCGGCCCGTTACGACGGGAGCGGGCGGAAGGCCTCGCGATTGTGGGTAGAGTACCGCGAGAACACTACCCTATCGTCTGTGAGGAACCAACGTGCCAGCACCCAAAGCAAAGCCGTTTTTGTCGGATGTGAAAGAGCTGCGCCGCCGGGCGCGCGCCAACATCGAGAAGGGCGCCGTGACCTCGAGCTACGGCGCCGACGCGAAGGTCGTCTGCGACGTGCTGAACCAAGCGCTCGCGACCGAGATCGTGTGCGTGCTCAGGTACAAGCGCCACTTCTATACCGCCAAGGGCATGAACAAGGATGCGGTCGCCGCCGAGTTCTTGCAACACGCCAACGAAGAACAGGGGCACGCCGACCTGATCGCCGAGCGCATCACGCAGCTGGGCTACGATCCCGACTTCAATCCCGAGGGGTTGGCGACGCGCAGCCACTCACAGTACGTGGTCGGCAAGGATCTCGCCGACATGGTAAAAGAAAATCTGGTCGCAGAACGGATCGCGATCGAATCGTACACCGAGATCATCCGCTTTCTCGGGGACAAGGATCCGACGTCTCGACGCATGATGGAGGGCATCCTCGCGGTCGAAGAAGAGCATGCCAACGATATGCTCGATCTGCTCGATCAGTACGCGAAGTAACGCACGATTCGCGAACTGATCCTGGTGCGCCACGGGCGCACCGCATGGAACTCGTCGGGGCGCTTCCAAGGGCAGAGCGATATCCCGCTCTCGATCGAGGGGCGCGGGCAGGCCGCCGCGACAGCGGCGGCGCTCGCGTCCGATCCGCTCGACGCGATCCTGTCGAGCGATCTCTGGCGCGCACTCGAGACCGCACAGGCGATCGCCGCGCCTCACCGGTTGGAGGTCGTCCCGGACGCGCGCCTGCGCGAGTTCAAGTTTGGCGAATGGGAAGGACTGACGTGGGATGAGATCATCGCACGCTATCCCGTTGCCGCGGGCATGACGCTCTCGTCGGTGCGTGCCTATGCGCCGCCCGGCGGAGAACGTTTCGAGGCCGTCCGGGCGCGCGTCGCCGAAGTCCTCGACGAGATCGCCGGGCGTGAGGGACGGATCGTCCTCGTCACGCATGCGGGCGCCCTGCATGCCATCCTCGACGTCCTAGTCGCCGATCAGGTCGATCTGCAGAGCGTCCGTTTGACGCCCGCGTCGATCACGCGGATCGCGATGGATTCGGGAAGGCCCCGACTCGTCGATCTGGACGATGTTCGACATCTCCAGCCCTAGTCGGGCGGATGCTAGTGCGGCACGAAGTCGGTCACGACCTCGACGATCGAAGCCCACGGCGTCAGCCCGTAGTGCATGCCCCAGACCGATTTCGGCGCGATGTGGTAGCGGTCGACCGCCTCCATCGCCTCCTTGAGATACTCGGGAGTGAACCAGCCGTCGTCGCCGTTCGGAGCGAACAGATCGCTCGTGTAGAGCAATCCGGTCTCGGGAAGCCAGATCATCATCTGGCGCTCGCCGGTCGCGGTGCGATACGGGAGAACCGTGAGCCGGTTCGATCCGGAGCCGATATCGGTCGGGCCGGCGACGATATGCCAGTCGGGAAGTCGCGGCTGGCGCCGGTAGTCGTCCGGCCGTAACGCGTGCGCGGCCGTCAGGAGCCGTTCCAAGATCGCCCGATTCTTGTCGAGCGCGTAGACGGGGATATGCTCGGCGACGGCTTGGCGAAAGCCGGCGATGTGCGGCCACGAATCCGATGTCGTGATCACCGCCTTCACCCGGTCGTGGAGCACGTCGCGTACGTAGGCGAACTCGGCCTTGGCATAGTTCGACGAGATCGGCGCCTCGATCACGACGACGCCGTCGGTCTGTTTCACGAAAGCGACGTTCCAGCGGCCGGGATAGAGGGTCACGCCGGGCGCAAGCGTCTGCGGGGGACCATCGCCCCCGTCGCCGAGGGGTATCGCATCGACCGGGCGTGGCGGTGTCTTGGCCGTTGCCGGTATGTCGAGCGCGATGGATGCGAGCGGGGGATTCACGGTCAATGCGACGATCTGCATATCCGTGTCGGGAAGCGCGTTGCGCTCGAACGTCCACTGCCGCGGGTAGCGGATCCCGTACGGTTCGAACGTCCATCCACCGTACGCGAAGGTCGTGCGCACGTCGCCCCAAGCGTTCAGGGAGACGGAGTACGGATAGGCTCGCGTCCACGAGACGGCGAGCGGAAGATGCGAGAGGGGGTCTAGGGCGAGTTGCGCGTGCGTACGGCCGACCGTGAAGTCGATGATGTCATTGCCGTTCGGAAGGCGCGTCTCGAGGGCCGCGCTCGGATCGTCGAGAACTGTGAACAGGACGCGTTCGGGCGCAAATGCCGCAGCGTCGGCGTCGTCATCGCCGTACGTCGCGCTCGCGCTTTCGAAACCGCTACCGTCCCAGGTCGCGGCATAGGGCCGGTCGATGACGATCGTGGTCGTCGTCGGTGCGGTCTGCTGGAGCCACCACATATTGGCAGCGTAGCCGGCATCCTGACGCTCGATGCGGGTGCGTCCGCCCGCGATGTCGCGCACCTCGCGCACCCGAAAATGGTCGGTCCAGTACGGACCCTCGGGGCGGACGGATTGCTCGACCATCTGCCGCTCGCCGACAGCGACGTAGTCGATGGCGGTGATCGCTTTGAGGCGGGCCTCACCGCCCATCGCGGTGAGTGCCTGGTGGATGAGGTCCCGTGCCGGCGCCGCTGCGGCGATGCCTCCGCACATGCATGCGAGAAGCACTGCCGCGACGAGCGCGCGCACGTTATTGGCCTTGGGCGAGCGAGTAGCCGCGCTCTCCGTCGAACGTGTAGAGCCCCTCGGTCTTCACTACATCGAAGCCGGCTTTGCTCGCGCCTTCGACGAGTTTGGCGACGGTCGAACCGTCGAACGCGCCGCCATCCGTCTCGAACCGGCACGACCAGTGGTCGCTCCAGAACGTGTCGGGATTGCCGTCGGGCCAGACCTTGGTGCCGCGGTTGGCGATCACGATCAACTTGGCGCCGGCGACGCCGAGGGCGTTCAGACCGGTCGCGATCTCGTCGGGGTTGCCGTTCGGCTTGTCGATGTAGAGATCGACCCCGACGCGCTGCTTCTTGGCGGGTGCGGCGGCGGCCCGGATCGAGAGATCCAGCTTCGCATCCTTGGCGTACTCGGCCGGAGCCAGATGCTGCGGCTTCTGGCCCATGCGTGCGATGATCGCGTCGGCGAACTCTTTCGTGCCGACCTTCTCTTTGCTGGTGCCCTCTTTGTAGATATCGTAGGTGTGGATACCGTCCTCGATGGTCCGTAGCCAGGCGTTGTGCGCCTTCTCGGCGATGTCGCCTTGGCCGATGTGCGAGAGCATCAAGAGCGCGCCGTGGAAGAGACCCGAAGGATTTGCCAGGTTCTGTCCGGCGCGACGCGGCGCGGAACCGTGGATCGCTTCGAACATCGAGCAGTGATCGCCGATGTTCGCCGAACCGGCCAGACCGACCGAGCCGGTGATTTGGGCGGCCACGTCGGAGAGCACGTCGCCGTAGAGATTCGGCATCACCAGCACGTCGAAGGCCTCGGGCGTATCCGCCATCTTGGCCGCGCCGATATCGACGATCCAATGCTCGGCTTCGATATCCGGATACTCTTTCGATATCTCGTCGAAGACCTTATGGAAGAGGCCATCCGTGATCTTCATGATGTTGTCTTTTGTGAAGCACGTGACTTTCTTGCGCTTGTTCGCCCGCGCATACTCGAAGGCGTAGCGGACGATCCGCTCGCTCCCGGGGCGAGAGATCAGCTTGAGACACTGGGTCACCTGCTCGGTTTGGCGATGCTCGATACCGCCGTAGACGTCTTCCTCGTTCTCGCGGACGATCACCAGGTTCATCTTCGGATGCTTGGTCGCGACGTACGGGAAGAGCGACGCGCACGGGCGCACGTTGGCGTACATGCCGAGCGTCTTGCGCACGGTCACGTTGAGCGACTTGAAGCCTCCGCCCTGGGGCGTCGTGATCGGCGCCTTCAGGAAGACCTTGGTGCGGCGCAACGACTCCCAGGAGCTGGGCTCGATGCCGTTCGAGAGGCCGCGATTGTAGACGGACTCGCCGATCGCGATCTCTTCGATGTCGAGGGCGGCCCCCGCCGCGATGATGATGCGAAGCGTCGCATCCATGATCTCGGGACCGATGCCGTCGCCGTGGGCGACCGTAATCGGAACCTTTTTCGCCGTAGCGATATCGGTCAAAGCCTTGCTCCTTGGGTTGAGTTTTGGAAGCCCGTTAGATTAGCCGTCCGCCGCCTCAGATACTCCATTGATAGGCGTTCCAGGCCGCGTTGATGCCGTTCGGGGCGAAGCCCTTGAGGGCCGTCGTCGCGACGTGGCGCTCGCCCTGGTAGTAGAAGAAGGACCCCGGTGAGTCGCGCAGCAGCAACGCCTCTATCTTGGCGTAGGCCTTGACGCGAACCCCGCGGTCGAACGTCGAGAGGGCCTGGGCCTGGAGCGCGTCCATCTCGGGCGACCGGTAGCGCGCAACGTTGTTCCCGGCGGGCGGGATCTGGGTCGAGAGCCATTCCGATGAGTTGTCGGGATCGCCGCCCGATATCCACGAATACATGGCCAGATCGAAGTTGCCGACGTTGTAGATGCCGCCGTCCTGCGCGGCCGCATAGAGGTTGGCGAATGCGTAGCTCTTAGGCGTCAGCTCGACGCCGACGTGTTTGAGCATCTGTTGGGTCTGCACGACGATATTCGATGAGGTCGGGCTGCCTTGCCCGTAGGCGATCTGGAACGAGAGCCGCTTGCCATTCTTGACGCGAATACCGTCGGGCCCAGGCGTCCAGCCGGCCGCGGTCAAGAGCGCCGCCGCTCCTGCCGGATCGAACGGGATGGGCTTGAGCGACGGGTCGTGGGCCCAATAGAACGGCCCAAGGTCGGCAGCCGCGAGCGTGCCCGATCCGTAGGTATCCCTCTGCGCGATGGTGGGTCGGTCGATCGCCATCGTCAGGGCGCGCCGGACCCGGGCGTCCGTCAGCGGTGCGCGAGCGTTATTGAAAAGGATCGATGTATACGACGGCGATGGCGCCAACACGCGTACGAACTCCGAATCGTTCTCGAAGTGATGCCAGTTCGTCCCGGTCAGTTCGAAGGCCAGATCGATATCGTGGCTGCGTAACTGCGCCTCGGTGGTATTCGCATCCGGGATCAACATGATCACGATCTGCTTGAGCTTCGGCACACCCAAGAAGTAATCGGGATTCGCCGTCAGCACGATGCGATCGCCGCGAAGCCAGCGCCCGAACTTGAACGGACCGGTCCCGATCGGAGCGGAGTCGAACGGGATCTGGTTGAGGCTTGCGTATTTCGCCAAGAGGTGTTCGGGGATGATGAAGAGGGGCGAATCGCTCTCGCCGAAGAGCGCTTCGATCGCCGGCGGGAACAGGACCTTCATATGGAACACGGCGGTGTACGGGTCGGGCGTGTCGACCGAGGCGACCAGATCGCTACCGCGACGCGCTACGACGTTGTTCTTCGGGTTCATGACGGCGCGCCACGAGAAGAGGACGTCCTTGCTGGTGAAGGGCACCCCGTCGTGCCATTTGACGTTGTGGCGCAGGTGATAGGTGATGGTCTTGCCGTCTGCCGAGATGTCGCCGTTCGCCAGGGTCGGAACGCGCTCCGCGAGATCGGGGACCTCGTGCTTGTCCGCGTCGAGCGTGACCAACTGCGAGTAGATGAATCCGTCGACGAAAACCTCCGGCACGTTCTGGGAGAGGATACCGTTCAGATTGGTCGGTGGAATCGGCAACCCGATCCGCAGCGTGCCGGTCTCGCCGCCGGCGACGCCGGACTTGGAACATGAAACGGCGCCGAAGATCAGCGCCGGAACGAGCAATCCGAGGAGGATGCGTCTCATGCGACGCACCGGAACTTCGCATACATGTACGGATAATCGGCGTAGAACCAGTTGCGGAACGAGCGTCGTATCAGATCGCGGCTCGTGACCGGCGAGGCACCTTTCATCACGTAATGTTTCCCATCGAAGAAGTCGGTAGAGTATTGCGGATAGGTCGCCATCGGCGCGAAGCCGGAGAGCGGCCCGAACGGGGTCGACGTCCATTCCCATCCGTTGCCGATCAGGTCCCAGACGCCCCAAGCGCTGACGCCCGCCGGATGCGCGTCGACCGGTTCGGGATCGTAGCGCTCGAAATCGAAGTTCCCGTGCCGTGCCACGGGTGCGTCCGAGCCCCACGGAAACGCGCGCTCGTCGCCCTCGGGCGTGCCGAACGCCGCGCGGTGATATTCGGCCTCGCTCGGTAGTCGCATACCCGCCCAGCGCGCGTACGCCTCGGCCTGGTCGTGGGTCACGTAGACGGGCCACGAGAGGGGCAGCGGGATCTCGTCGAAGACGCCGTGCAAGAACCACGCGCCGTCCCGTTCGATCCAGAAGGTCGGGAGCGGTCCGCCTGCGGCCAGGAAGGCCAGCCAATCGCCGTTGGTGACCGGATAGCGTTGGATGTCGAAAGCGGGAACGCGCTCGATCGTGTGCCCGAACTCGTTGTCCCAGCCGAACGGGATCTCGTCCGGATCCGCACCCAGGGTGGCGAGCCCGGTCGCGATGCGAACCAGTTCGTTCTGCGGCGCCGGAGAGTCGACGTGGGTCTGCGCGACCCGTCCCTTCTTCGCGCCGTCGAGTTGATGGATGATGTAGACCAGCGTTTCGTGGTGCATCGGTTCGTGTTCGAGGATCGTGTGGACCGCTTCACCGCGGACCAGGCGCGGGACGCTCGCGTCGATCAGACGCGCGTGCGCGAGGGCGTCGTAGACGCGCTCGTCGCAGGCGGCAGCGAATGCCTCGACCTCGGCGCGCGTCGGCCAATCGGAGCGGCCATATCGCGTCGCCGCATCGAGCGTCGACGGATCGATCCCGCGCTCGAAAAGCTTCTCCAAGCGGCGATCGATGGACTCTTGTTGCAACGCACGTTCGTTCAAGGTGAGGAAGCTGAACGCCGGTATATGACCGGCATAAAAGATGAACGGATGACGGAGCGGAATCGGGCGATCTTCGAACGCGTCCGGAGCGACGAGCGCGAAGAGCTGCGCGGAGCGCTCGCGGTTGCGGCGATAGCGGGCGGCAAGGTGCTCGCGGTCAAGAGCCGGCGACGGCGAAACGAGCATGTCCATAGGGGCTCCTTACCCCGTCGAGGCCGCGGCTCCTCGGCGATCCAGCAACAAGCGCTCGAGTTTTCCGGCTGGCAGAGCCGGTGCGACCACGTAGCCCTGCACGAGGTCGCACTCGTGCTGACGGAGGAAGGCGAGCTGGGCCTCGGTCTCGACCCCTTCGGCCACCACTTCGAGACCGAGGCTGTGGGCCATCGCAAGCACGGTCCGCACGATCGTCTCGTCGCTGGGCTGGACGCCGATGCCGGTCACGAACGAACGATCGATCTTCAGCACGTCGATATCGAAACGCCGGAGATATCCGAGCGACGAGTACCCGGTCCCGAAATCGTCCACGGCAAAGCGGATGCCGGCGTTCTTGAGATCCCGGATGATCGTGACCGTCGAGTCTGCATCGGACATGGCGGCCGACTCGGTGATCTCGAGCTCGAGCGAGTGAGGATCCAGACCCGCTTCGACGACGGCCTGTAAGACGCGTGCGCGGAGGTCGCGCTGGTGGAACTGCTTCGGGGAAAGATTGACGGCCAACCGGAGCGGCCCGAGGGTCGGCAGCCATGCGCGGACCTGTTTGGCTGCGGTCGCCAAGACCCAGTCGCCGAGCGGGACGATCAGTCCGCTGATCTCGGCGCTCGGGATGAAGTGCGCGGGCTCGATCAGGCCGCTCTTGGGATGGTTCCAGCGGACGAGAGCCTCAACGCTCACGATAGTTCCGCTGCGCAGGTCGATCTGCGGCTGGTAGAAGACCTCGAACTCGCCGACGTCGAGCGCGCGCCGGAGCAGGCGCTCTTGCGAGAGACGCATGTGGATCGGCGCTTCGAGCGAGGAATTGTAGACGAACGAGGTGTTCCGTCCGCGATCCTTGGCGCGATACATCGCGATGTCGGCGTTCTTGACGAGCGTCTGATCGTCGCCGCCGTGTTCGGGGTAGATGGCGATGCCGATCGAGGCCGAGACGAACTGCTCGTACTCGTCGAGCGCAAACGGTTCGCCCAGGATCGCGAGCACCCGGTCGGCGACGTCCCGGACGTTCTCGATCTCCCCACAGTTCGGCACGATCAGCACGAACTCGTCCCCGCCCATGCGCGCGACCGTCGAGCGCTGCCACATCTCGCGCTTCAGACGCTCGGCGACGAGCGTGAGAAGAAGATCGCCGCGGCCGTGGCCGAGCGTTTCGTTGACATCTTTAAAACGGTCGAGGTCCAAGAACAGGACGGCCACGCGTTCGAGCCTCGATTGCGCGACCTCGATCGCCTCGCGAAGACGTTCGTGGACCGAGACGCGATTCGGGAGGCCGGTGAGGGTGTCGTAGTAGGCGAGTGCGCGCAGATGCGCGCGGGCGCGACGGCGGTCGATG
>JBEPVY010000003.1:0-39889 GCA_041690835.1 Vulcanimicrobiota bacterium
CGGTCGTGGTCGTCTTTCCGTGCGTTCCGCAGATCGCGATGCCGCGCCGTTCGCGGACCAATCGCGCGAGCAGTTCGCCGCGATGCAGGACCGGGATCATCGCCCGCTGGGCCGCCATCAGTTCGGGATTCTTGCGATCGATCGCCGAGCTGACCACCAGGGTCGCGGCACCGTCGATGTTCTCGGCGGCATGACCGACGATCACGCGCGCGCCCTCTTCGCGCAAGCGCGCGATCAGCGGCGTCTCTTTGAGGTCGGAGCCGGAGACGGCTTCGCCGCGCGACAACAGGATGCGCGCGATCGCGCTCATGCCGATGCCGCCGATGCCGACGAAGTGCCAGGTGCCCATCAGGTCCGGCCTGTTCGCGAGACGAGCGCCCGTATCCGTGCCACGATCGCGGCCACCGCATCGCCCGGGTCGAGCGCCGTCGCGGCCGCACGCAGGCGCTCGAAGCGCGACGGCACCAGGGTCTGCGCGAAGACCGCCGGCAGTCGGGCGACCAACTCGGCGTCGGAGAGCAGTACGGCGGCTCCGGAGGCTTCGACCGCGCGGGCGTTCGCGGTCTGGTGGTCGGCGGCCGCGTGCGGATACGGGACCAGGATGGCCGGAAGGCGGACGGCTGCAAGCTCCGCGATGGTCATCGCGCCGGCTCGCGCGAGGACCAGATCGGCGACCGCGTACGCATCCGCCATGTCGTCGAGATACGGCAGGACGCGTGCGTTCGGTGTGCGCGCCAAGGCCGCCGCGACATCGGCCGCGTTCGTCCGGCCCGCGATCAGGAGCAGTTGCCAGCTCGCCGGCACGCCGCCCGAAAGAGCCAGGTTCGCGACCGCGCCGTTGATCGAGCGCGCACCTTGGCTTCCCCCGACGACGAGCAAGGTCTTACGCGCCGGATCGAGCCCGAGACGGGCCGCCGCATCCGCGCGGTCCGGCAAGGCGCGCAACGACGCGCGCACCGGCACGCCGGTGTTCGCCGCGCTCCAGACCTCGTCGACCATCGGCTCGAGCAGGCGATTCGTCAAACCCGGGACCGCGTTCGGTTCGAGGAGCGCGATCGGAACGTGCCACTTGGTCACGCCCGGAATCCGCGCGGCCGTCACCACTGGAAAGCAGACGTAACCGCCGGTCGCGATCACGATATCCGGTCGGAGGCGACGGAGCAGTCCGACGCTCTGGAGGATGCCCTTGGCGTTGACGAACGGCGCCGCCGCGCCGGTCAGCGGTCGCGCCGCGATCGTGCAGAGCGGATAGCCCGCATTCGGAACGATGGTCGCTTCGAGCCGATCGGCCGTCCCTACGAACGTGATCGTCGCTTCGTCGCGGAGCGCATCCGCGAGCGCGATCGCCGGATAGAGATGGCCGCCCGTGCCGCCGCCTGCAAAGACGACGTTCACGCGCCGCTCCAGACGATGTTCTGCGCGTGACCGTTGGAGGTCGCGATCGGCACGCCCTCGGGGGTATGATCCGGCCAGGTGAAGACCTCGGTGACGTACGTGCCGCCGCGCTCTTCCATACGGACCCACGCGAACGGCGCGGCGCTCGTCGCGCGCGCTCCTTGTGCGTGGATGGTCCGCGCGAGCGCCTGCCGCGTCTCGTGCGAGAGATGCTCGGCCAGGACCGTCTCCTCGACGATCGTCAACGCACCCTCGCGCGGCGCGACGCGACGCGGGATCCAGTCGAGCATATCGGCGCTATCGATCTCGACCGGATCGGCGACGCCGATGGCTAGCGCGGCGCGCAGACGCTCGATCCGGTCGCCCTGGTCCGCCCACACGAACGAAAGCAGTTCCATGCCGTCGACGGCGGAGGTCGCGTCGAGCGGATGCAGGTCGCACCCGCGCCGTTCAATCGCGACCGGCGCCGCATCGAGATGCCGCGGCGCCCCGGAAGCGATCGCGTTTCGCAACGTCAGCGGCGACGGTCCGCCGAAGCGCCATCCGTCGCCCTCGTAGGCGAACGCATCCCAGCGCAGATTCAAGCCCGCACTCGCGCCGATCTCGAAGGTCCGGAGCGGCAACCCGTAGCGCGACGCAAGAAAGCAGTAGGCCGCCATCAACGGCATCGCGCGCGCCGGTTCGTTGGTCTGGGGCGTGCGTTCCATCAACGCTTCGATGGTCTCCGCGTCGCGCCCGAAACGGTCCGTCGCGATCTTCCAAAGAGCGACCGCATCGCCGTCGCCACCGGTCGACGGATAGTGCGCCGCCAGCTCGTCATCGCCTGAAAGCGCGAGGTAATGGAGAGCCGCCATCAGCCGGATGCCGAGGCGCGAGCGCGACGGATCGGCGTCGAGCACGGGCACGATCGCACCGCCCTTGCTATACGCCTCGGCGGCGAACGTCAGCAGTGCGCCGTAGAGCGGCGATCCCATCGCGGCGCACACCTGCGCGTGGTGCGAGAGCCGGTCCGCGACGCCGTGTTCCACGATCGCCTTAGCGCGAGTTGACGCGGCGGAAGCGGCCGACGTTGGCGATCAGCGCGAAACAGATCAGGCTGACGATCAGCGAGGAGCCACCGAACGAGATGAACGGCAGCGGTACGCCGGTGACCGGCCAGGACGACGTCACCACGCCGATGTTGACGAACGCCTGGATCACGATCGTCGCGGTGCAGCCGACCACCAGGAAGAAGCCGAACCGGTCGGGCGCCGTGAGCGCGATCCGGATCGCGCGATACGCGAGCGTGAGGAAGAGCACCACCACGGCGATCGCGCCGATCAATCCCAACTCCTCACCGAGCACCGAGAAGATGAAGTCGGTGTACTGTTCGGGCAGATAGAAGAACTTGGCGCGCGAGGCGCCCAGGCCGACGCCGCTCAGTCCGCCGCTTCCGAGCGCGAGCAGCGACTGCACGATGTGGAAGCCGGTGTTCTGCGCGTCCTTCCATGGATCCAGGAAGGCAAAGATGCGCGCGCGTTGATAGGGCGTCTTCAACACCATCAGCGCGACCGGCGGCAAGATGAACGCGAGGACCGCGAGCATATGCGGGATCCGCGCGCCGGCCGCGAAGAACATCGCGAAGGCGGTCAGTACGAGCAGGCTCGCGGTGCCCTGATCGGGTTCCCGCGAGACGAGCAACGCCAGGAGTAGGACCGGGACGAAGAGCGGGACCAATCCCTTGGTGAGCTGCTGGATCCGCTCGCCGCGCTGCGTGAGCATCGCTGCGAGGTAGATCATCGAGCCGAGCTTCGCGAACTCCGACGGCTGCAGGGTGATGAACGACGCGCCGACCCAGCGCCGCGCACCGTTGACCACGATACCGACGTGCGGGATCAACACCGCCACGAGCGCGATCAACGATGCGATCAGGAGATAGGGTGCGGCTTTGCGCAGGATGTGGTAATCCATCCGGTAGGCGCCGTAGGCGACCACCCCGCCGACCACCAGCCACAATAATTGCCGCTTGAAGTAGAACGCGGGGTCGTGATAATCGCTGTACGCCTGCGCGCTCGAAGCGCTGTAGATCATCACCAGCCCGATCACGACCAACGTGAGCACCGAGCCGACCAATAGCGTATCCGGCGGCGCCGTGATGAACGAGCGGACCGGCGAGCGGTCCTCGCGCGCGTCGCCGAGCGGGCGCTGACGAGCGGCGTTACGCATCGGCACGCTCCTCGAGCGCGGCGACCGCGACGGCGAACTGCTCGCCGCGATCCTCGGCGGATTCGAACATGTCGAAAGACGCGCAGCCCGGCGAGAGCAGCACGACGTCGCCCGCGACCGCCAGCGCGCGAGCGCGGGCGACCGCCTCTCGCAGCGTCGGCGCGGTCTCGCTCGGCACGCGTCCGGCGATGGCGTGCGCGATCTCGCCGGCCGCTTCGCCGATCAGGATCACGGCCTTCGCGTGGCGCGCGATGGTCGCGCCCAACTCGGTGAAATCGGTGCCTTTCGATTTTCCGCCCGCGATCAGCACGATCGGGCGGTCGTAGGCGTGCAGGGCCGCTTCGACCGAACCGGGGTTGGTCGCTTTCGAGTCGTCGATATAGAGCACGCCGTTCACGTCGCCGACCGGTTGGAGGCGATGCGCCATCGGCGCGAACGTCCGCACCGCGTCGCCGAGCGTCCGCGGGTCGCAGCCGATCGCGAGCGCCGCGAGCAGCGCCGCCATCACGTTCTGCACGTTATGTTCGCCGGCCAGCGGGATCTCGTCGCGCGAGATCATCCGGATCGGACGCGGATCGCCGTCGATCGGCGCGTAGGTGACGGCGTCGCCCTGCAGGTACATGGTCGCGCGTTCGTGGCCTTTGCCGAGCGTGAACCAGAGCTGCCGCGCCTGGGCGCGGGCTTCGCCCTGGCCCCAGTGGAGCGAGGCGACCCGGCGATCGTCGAGATTTCCGACGAAGGCGTCGTGCATGCCCTGATTCGCGAATATCCGGAACTTGGCTTCGGCGTACTCGTCCATCGAAGGATAGCGGTCGAGATGATCCGGCGCGACGTTGAGCACCACCGCGACGCGCGGACGGAACGCACGGATGGTCTCGAGCTGGAACGACGAGACTTCGGCGACCACCCAGTCCTCGGGCGTGAGATCGAGCACTTCGCGGATGAGCGGATTGCCGATGTTCCCGCCGACCCGCACGTTCTTGCCGGCCGCGCGCAGCAGATGTCCGATCAGCGCGGTCGTCGTCGACTTGCCCTTGGTCCCGGTCACCGCGATGATCGGCGCCTTGCAGAGACGGTAGGCGACCTCGACTTCGCCGAGGACGGGCACGTCGCGCGCTTGGACCGCGCGCACGGGGGCGCTGGTGAGCGGCACGCCGGGCGAAAGTACGGCCGACGAGAGCGCCGACACGACCGACGCCAGATCGGAGGGCGCGACGAACGTCGCGCCGTGCGCTTCGACGAATGCGATCGCATCCCGCAACTGCCCGGGCGCCTTTTCATCGGTCGCATAGACGGTCGCGCCGCGCGCGCGTAACACGTCCACGCATGCAAGCCCGCTCTTTCCGAGACCGATCACGAGAATCGTCTCGCTCGCATCGAAATGCATCGTCATAGGACGAGCGCCAATCCGACGGCCGATGCGAGGATCGACGCGATCCAAAACGCGGTCGTGACGCGCGTCTCCGGCCAGCCGAGCAACTCGAAGTGGTGATGCAAGGGGGTCATCTTGAAGATGCGTTTACCCTTGGTCGCCTTGAAGTATGTGACTTGGATGATGACCGAGAGCGTTTCGGCGACCGGAACCGCGCAGATGACGATCAGCAATAGCATCTGGCCGGCGACGATCGCAAGACCCGCCAGAGCCGCGCCCAGCAGCAGCGATCCGGTGTCGCCCATGAACATCTTGGCGGGATGCCGGTTGTAGATCAGAAACCCGAAGCAGCCGGCAAGCACGAGGATCGACGTGGTGAGCGCACCTTCGAGGTGCGCCGCCCCGGCCAGGACCTCGGCGAAGAGCACGAAGGCGAGCACGGCGAACGGCGGGATCGCCACCCCGGTCGCCAGGCCGTCCAGCCCGTCGGTGAGATTGGCCGCGTGCACGGTTCCGGTGATGGCGACGATGCCGAGCACGAGCCAGAGCCAATGCGGTGCGACCACCGGCGTTCCGAAAAACGATCCGATCATATCGATCGACACGTCGTCCGCCGCGATCATCCGCAAGAAGACGATCGCGATGAGGGCCGTCGCGAGATACTTCGTGCGCGCGCGCAATCCCAGATTCTTGCCGCGACGGATCGAGAGATAGTCGTCCAGAAAGCCGACCGCACCGGCGGCGAAGATCAGGAAGACCAACGCGCCGACGACCGGATCGTGTCCGACCAGGAACCACGCGGGGATGAGGGCTGCGGCGAAACAGATGCCGCCCATCGTCGGCGTTCCCGTCTTGCCCCGATGGCTCTCGGGCGCATCTTCGTAGGCGACCTGACGGAACTGCCAGCGCGGCAAGAGCCGGAGGAGGACGAAACCGGCCGCTGCGGAGAGCGCCAGTCCGAGAAGGGCCGCGATCAGGAGTTGCGTCACGCTCGCGCCTCCCAGAGCGGATTCGATCCGGTCGCGCGCCACTTCAGGACGACGATCGGCGTCTGCTCGTCGCCGTTGCCGTGTGGATTGTCGAGCAACGCGCCTTCGACGCTGGCGCGGTCGACGTTGAGCGAGGCGCCGAGGACCTTGGCCTTCTGTAGGTCGTTCGCATCGACGATGGCGCAACCGATGCCGGTACGCTCGAAGACCGACTGCGCGAACGCGTCCGGTTCGCGCGGCGCCAGCACGATCGCGCGTTCGAAGGGCGGCAACGTGCCCGTGTAGCCGTCGATCGCGGTGATCGCCTCGCCCATCACTTCGTAGAACATCCCACGCTTCCCGACGAAGCGGCCGAGGACGTGCGCGATCGCCGCGAAGACGACCTTGGGCGCGCCGACAGCGTCGATCACCAGTTGCAACGACTCGGGCTGATTGACGGTCGCCAGCGCACCCGCGCGCCGCGAGAGCGCGTAGGCCAGCTTCGACGGGCGGATCAGTTCCGCGACCACGAACTCGCCCTGCGCGATCGCGACGGCAGTCTCCGAGATCGCGATCACGTCGCCGGCCCGCGCGATGCCGCGCACCGCATCGGCGATGATGCCGACCAGATCGTCGCCGTCGCGCACCAAGCGGGTCCGCACCGGGATCGCGACGATACCGGCGGGGACTTCCGGGCGACGGACGGCGAGCGGGCGCACTATCGGCGCAACCTTTCCACGATTTCCTCGAGTGCGTAGACGCGCGAACCCTTGAGCAGCACGACGTCTCCTGGCCGGCCGTTCGCATCGATCCAACGCGCGGCTTCTTCGTTCGAGGCGAAGGGCACGATCCGCTCCGAGGAGAGGCCTGCGGCGGCGGCTCCGCGGGCGAGTTCTTCTGCATACTTTCCGCCGACCAGGAGCACGTCGAGCGCGGTCGCGCCCGCGCGTTCGCCGACCCGTTCGTGCATGGCGGGGGCTTCGTCTCCGAGTTCGGCCATGCTCGCGAGCACGGCGATCCGGCGCTCGCCCGCTTCGGCCGCGAAGGCGTCCAGCGCGGCGAACATGCCGCTCAGGTTCGCGTTGTACGCATCGTAGATCAGGCGCGGGCGGCCGGGCAGATCGATCGCTTCGTAGCGCCCCTTCGGCAGTTCCAGTGCCGGCACGGCGGCCACGATCGTATCCAGCGGAACGCCCATCTCGCGCGCGCCGGCGATCGCGGCGGCCAGGTTCGCGCGGTTGTGCGCGCCGGGAAGGCGTACGTCGACCTGACGTTCGTCCTCACGATCGCCGTCGATCGCGATCAGGCGATTCGAGCCGACCAGCAGCGTCGTCCGGCCGCCGGTCGAGATCCGCTCGTCCTCGGTCGCCGCGAACCAGTGCGGCGCGTCGCGCAACGAGGGAGCGCGCCGGAGCGAGACCTCATCGCGGGCGTTCAATATCGCGAGTGCGCCATCCGAGAAGAGTCCCCACTTCGTGTGAGCGAGCCGCTCGCGCGAGCCCATGATCTCGACGTGTGCCTCACCCACGTTGGTGAGGATGCCCAGGTCCGGCCTAGCCGCGACGACCAGCGGAGCGATGTCGTCGTAGTGGCGCGCGCCCATCTCCACCACTAGTACGTCGTGCGCGGCGGTCGCATGGGCGAGCAGGAACTTGCTCACGCCGATCTCGTTGTTCTCGTTCGCCGGCGAAGCCGCGACCCGATCGCCGTAGTGCGCGCGCAGTAACTGCGCGAGCAGCTCTTTGGTCGTCGTCTTGCCGGCACTGCCGGTAACCGCGATCACGCGCCCGTCGAAGCTATCGCGGGCGACACGTGCGAGCGCCATATACGCGCGTAGCGTGTCCGGCACGATCAAGCCGGTGACGCCGTCGACGGCCGCACTGCGTTCGTCGACGATCAGGGCGGAGGCACCGCGCGCGATCGCCTCGCGTACGTAGTCGTGCCCGTCGAAGCGCTCGCCACGCAAGGCCAGGAACGCATCGCCCGGTTCGATCGAGCGCGTATCCGTCGCGACGCGCAGGCCGGCCGGCGCACGATCCGCATCGGTCACTTCGGCCGCCGTCGCGCGGACGGCTTCGTCGAACGGAATCATCGCGCGGCCAACGCTTCGCGGGCGACCGCCGCATCGTCGAACGGTAGCACCTCGGCGCCGACGATCTGGTAGTTCTCGTGCCCTTTGCCGGCGATCAGGATGGTGTCGCCGGCCCGCGCTTCGCGGATCGCCCGCCCGATCGCGACGCGCCGGTCGCCTTCGACCACGTGGGCGGCCGCCCCGACGCCGGTCACGATCTCGTCGCGAATCGCGGCGGCGTTCTCGGTGCGCGGGTTGTCGTCGGTGACGTAGATGCGATCGGCCAGACGCGCCGCGATCTCGCCCATCAAGGATCGTTTGCCGCGATCGCGGTCGCCGCCGCATCCGAACACGACCGCGAGCGACCCGACGGTCGCCTCGCGCAGCGCCCCGAGCGCGTTCTCAAGCGAGTCGGGCGTATGCGCGTAGTCGACGATCACGGTCACGTCGCCGCCCGGAACCGGCTCCATCCGGCCGGGCACGCGACGCACGTTCTCGAGTCCGCGAGCGCTGGCCGCATCCTCGATGCCGAGCGCGCGCGCGCACGCGATCGCGCAGAGCGCATTTGCGACGTTGAAGCGACCGGGTAGATGCACGGCGAAGCGGACGCCGTCGACCGCGAACGTGCTGCCGCTCGGGCGGATGGCGACGTCGCGCGGGCGCACGTCGGCTTCGCCGGATAACGCGTAGGTTGTGGTCGGCTTGGCATCCTTGGTCTCGCGCGCCCAGACGCGGCCGTACGGGTCTTCGGCGTTATAGACGCAGCGTTCGGCCAGATCGAAGAGTCGGCGCTTGGCAGCGGCGTAGGCATCGCTCGTCCCGTGAAAGTCCAGATGATCGCGCGTCAGGTTCGTGAAGGCACCGACCGCGAAGCGCACGTCCTCGACCCGTTCGAGCGCGAGCGCGTGCGAGCTCACCTCCATCGCGACCGCTTTCGCGCCGGCGTCTCGCATCTGCGCGAGCAGCGCCTGCAGTTCGGGCGGCTGAGGCGTGGTGTTCGCGAGCGGCCATTCGCGCGCGGCGAAACGCGCGCCGATCGTGCCGATCGTGCCGCATGCGACGCCGGCCGCGTCGAAGATCGCGGCGATCATCTGGGTCGTCGTGGTCTTGCCGTTCGTCCCGGTCACGCCGATCGCATCGAGCGATTGCGACGGATCGCGGTAGAACGCGGCCGCGAGCGACGAGAGCGCGCGGCGCGTATCGTCGACGGCGACGACGCGCGACTCGGAGGCCGGAGGCACCGAGATCGCCCGTCCGCGTTCGACGACGACTCCGAGCGCGCCGCGCTCGAGTGCCTGTCCGACGAAGTCGTGGCCGTCCGCGCGTTCGCCGCGGAGAGCCACGTAGAGTTCTCCTTGCGAGACCGCGCGCGAATCGATCGCGATGCCGGAAAACGTGCCGACCGAAACCGCCCGCACCAACTCCTCGAACGTCATCGCTTCGCGCCCGCCTTGACGGGCGGCGGCGCGGGCAACGTTCCGGCATGCAGCATCGCCGCGCGCGCGATCTTCGCGAACGCCGGGGCCGCGACCACGCCGCCGTAGATCGAGCCGATCGGTCGCTCGACCTTGACGTAGATGACGTACTTGGGGTGTTCGTATGGCACCATGCCGATAAACGAAGCGACGTACGCACCCGACTCGTAGCCGTAGTTGCCGACCATCTGGGCGGTGCCGGTCTTCCCGGCGGTCGTGTAGCCGGGGACCTGTGCGGTCGGGTTCCCGGTGCCGGTCAGGACGACGCCGCGCAGGAACGAGCGGAGCGTCTCGGCGGTGCGTTCCGAGAAGACGCGGCGTTCGACTTCGGTGCGGTACTGATACACCACGTCGCCATCGCTGTTCTCGATCGCGCGCAGGATGCGCGGACGGACGAGCATGCCGCCGTTGGCGATCGCACAGTAGAAACGCGCCATCGCGATCGGCGTGACCGAGACGCCTTGCCCGAACGACATGGTCGCAAGCGACGAGTCGCTCCAGTCCTTGGGCTCCGGCACGATCCCGGGGTTCTCGCCGGGGAGTCCGATCTGGGTGGGCGTGCCGAATCCGGCGGCCTGTTCCATCGCGTAGAACGTGTGCGCGCCGATGTGCATGCCGACCTCGGCCGCTCCGACGTTGTGCGAAAGTTCGATGATCTGCTCGAGCGTTTCGCTGCCGCCCGTGCCAGCCATGAAACCGTCCTCGGCGTTGTGGATGACGTGTCCGCCGACCTCGAGTTGGTCCCGTGCCGGGAAGGTCATGCCGGTCGTCACCTTGCCGGATTCGAGCGCGGCGGCGGCGGTGACGAGCTTGAACGTCGAACCCGGTTCGTAGGCATCCATCACGGCGCGATCGCGACGGCGCGCGTCGCTGAACGTCCAGAACTTGTTCGGATCGAAGTCCGGCGAGTTCGCGAGCGCCAGCACTTCGCCGGTGTAGGGATCCATCACGATCGCCGTTCCGCTCTCCGCTCGGAATTCGCGGACCTGCGTCTCGAGCGCCTGTTCGGTGACGAACTGCAGATACGAATCGAGCGTGAGCTGGAGCGTCAATCCTTGCTGCGCGGCCTTGACGATGGTGTCGTGGCCGAGCGGGATCGGACGGCCGAGGTTGTCGGTCTCGAGCAGCTCTTTGCCGGGCGTACCCTTGAGCAGACCGTCGAAGGTGTATTCGAGACCGTCGAGCCCGTTCTCGTCGGTTCCGACGAAGCCGAGAACGGTCGAGGCGAGCTTCCCGACCGTATCGACGCGTTTACCGGTATCTTCGCCCTTGAGCTGGACCGCCGCGATGCCGAGCGCGCGGACTTTCTGACCCTGCTCGTACGGAACCTTACGCGCGATCCAGACGAACCACATGCGCTTGTCGTGCATCGCCTCGACCGTCGCCGGATCGAGCTTGCCGAAGATCTTGCCGAGCGCCGCGACGGCGGCGTCCGGATCGCTCAAGTCGTGCGGGACCACGTACACGCTCTCCGAGGGGAGCGAGCGCACCAGCACGTTGTCGTCGCGGTCGACGATGCTGCCCCGGCGCGCGAAGATATCGATCGCATCCGAGCGTTGCGCGAGCGCCTCTTTTGCGAGCACCGGACCGCGCAGGACCTGGACGTCGTAGAGGCGCCAAGAGAGGAACAGACCCACCGCGAGCAGGCCGAAAAAAACGACTTTCGCGCGCATCGGTGCGATGCGCGCGAATTGGCGTTGTTGCGAGTTCATGCGTGCGGCCCCGTCGCGGTTACCTCACGCTCGGCTGCGCCGGCTTTCCGCCGAAGAGCGCCGCGAACGAGGAGAGCAAGGCGACGTGCGAGGTGTCGATCGCGGGCGGTGCGATCCGGATCAGCGCGAACTGCTGCGGGTCTTTCATGCCCAAGCGCGCGGCGAAGGTCGCGAGCCGTTCCTGCGAACGCAGGCCGCTCAACCGGTCGTCGAGACGTGCCGTCGCGCCCTGCAACTGCAAGCGCTGCACGTCGGCCTTGGCGACCGCGTACGTCATCCCGGTCAGGTTCGAGGTCATCGTCACGTAGCCGATCAGCAAGACCGACGCGATGCCCAGCACCACGCAAAACCGCGTGATCGAAGCATAGCGCGTCTTGTGATGGTGCTTGCGCCGTGCGTCGGTCGCTCCGCGCGCCTGCCGCGGATTGCGGATGCGAGGTGAACGTTCGTCGACGTAGTGCGGTTGGATCATACTCAGCTGGCCTTCCGTTGGGCGGCGCGGATCTTCGCGCTGCGCGCGCGCGGATTGGAAGATTGCTCGGCTTCGTCGGCGATCAGCGGCTTGCGCGTGATGCGTTCGAGGCGTTCGTCGTCGCGGAAAGTCGTCTTGACGATCCGGTCTTCGAGCGAGTGGAACGAGATCGCGACCACCCGTCCGGCCTTGGCCAGGCGACCGACCGCGGCGTCGAGCCCGTCCTTGAGCGCGCCCAGCTCGTCGTTGACGGCGATGCGGAGCGCCTGGAAGACGCGGGTCGCCGGATGGATCCGTTCGCGATGACCCTTGCGTTGCACCAGGCCCGAGACCATCGCCGCGAACTCCGTCGTCGTCTCGGGAAGCCTCCCGGCGGCGCGACGCTGCACGATCACGCGAGCGATCCGACGCGCGGCGCGTTCCTGGCCGTAGTTGAAGAAGATATCGGCCAGCTCCGATTCGCTCGCGTGCAACAGCACGTCGAAAGCGCTCCGGCCTTCTGTCGGATTCATACGCATGTCGAGCGGCGCCGCGTACTGCAGCGAAAATCCACGGTCGGCTTCATCGAACTGCATAGAGGAGACCCCCAAGTCGAAGAACACGCCGTCCACCTCGGAGACGTCCAGCGCGTCGAGCCGCGATGCCAACTCGCGGAAGTTCGCATGCACGAACGTGAAGTTCGGATCTACGATCGAGCGCGCGCGCTCCACCGCCGTCGGATCGGTGTCGAACGCAATCACCCGACCGGTGCGCACCCGCTCCAGCATTCCACGCGTATGCCCGCCCGCACCGAAGGTCGCATCCACATAGATGCCAGCCGGACGGAGCGCCAGCAACTCGAGCGATTGCGTGTAGAGGACCGGAACGTGGCTCATGCAACTGCCACATCAGTACAGACCGAGGTCGGCCATGAAATCGGCGACCTCGCCTTCGGGTGCTGCGTGTTGGGCGAGGCGGTCCTTGGCCCAGATCTCGACCCGGGTCAGCGAGCCGATCGAGGTGACGTCCCGCTCGATCCCGGCATAGGCGCGCAGGCCCGCGGGTATGAGCAGACGGCCCTGGGCGTCGCACGCCACTTCTTCCGTATGGGCGAACAGGTCGCGGACCAGCCGGCGGAAGAGATCATCCTTACGGGGGGCGGCTTCGAGCTTGGCGCAGATGCCGGCCCAGGTGACGCTCGGGTAGAGCGCCAGGCACGGATCCGGCTTGGCGATGGTGAGGATAAAGCCGGCGCCCAAGCGCTCGCGGTACCGTGCGGGCACGATGAGACGACCCTTCTCATCGAGGGCGTGCTCCACCGACCCGGTAAACCGCGGCAACTCCGCCTGCATGGACCCTCCCTAGACCACCACTTCACACCACTTCCCACCACTATACGCAGAAGGGTCGGTAGGGACAAGGGCACCTGAGCACAAAAAACCGTCACATCGAACACTCGTTCGATATTGGACCGAACCGGGGGCTTGCCGCGTTCCTCGAATAGGGAGCGGCATAAGGGGAGGACCACCTATGCGGACGCAGTTGATAGCGGCACTCATCGCGGTTTTGGCGATCGGGTTCGGCGGAGCGGTGCGCGCGCAGGGCACGCTCTGCAGAGGTCAGATAAGTATGGGTGGGTTGTACGAGCAGCGCCTCGGCGGCGGGTACTTCGAGTACGTCGTCGGCCTTCACAACCAGTCGTCGACGACGCTGCAGTGGACCCTCCAGGTGTCCGGCATGCGCAACACGGTGTCGGCAGATCGCCCGACGATCGCGGGGACATTGAAGCCGGGCGCGCGCGAAAACGTCGGGTTCGCAAAGGGCGGCTGTTTTCGCTTGGAAGATCTTCGGCTGATGTACGACGGCGAGAATCCGTATTCGTTCCCGGCGTTGAAACTGACCGACTGGCGCCCGTAGTGTCCGACTCCGCACGAGCCTTCGATTTCATCGTCACACAAGACGTACAGCAACTGGCGGCTGCCACTGCCGGCGCCGCGAGTCAGGGACTCTCGCGAACCGACGCCCGGACCAACGCGGAAGAATACGAGCGCGCCGTCCTCGTCCCTATGAGCGGCGAAGCGTTCCAGAAGTTCGGGTCGCGCGGTCTCGAACCCGACGGTTTCACCCGCCAACGAGCGGCCTTCCGTTTCGGAGCGCGGCAGGACCTACGGGTCGCCACCATGGTGGGCTTCATTCCCGAGGGCTTCGGCGGCGCCGTCGACGTGCGCGTCGCTTGCAACGCTTCGTCGATCTCGACGACGTGCGAAGCGGGCGCCATCTTCACGTGCGCGCTGCCGGTCGCGATTGAGCGCGGATCCGAGCACGACTTCGAGATCGAGCTCTCGCGGACGTATCGGCCGTCTGCCGTCATCGAGGGAAATCGCGACGGCCGAGATCTCGGCTGCGTCATCGTCTCGGTCGACTTTCGTTGAGCGCCGCGACCGCCCGGAAGAGCGCTTCGTACGACTCCCGCGACCACGTCTGCTTATGCCGCGTCTCGTAGGCGTTCGCCGTGAGTGAAAATGCGCGCGCCGGGTCGTCGAGATACGCGGCGAGCTTTTCGGCGATGTCCGCGCTCGCGTAGTCGACGAACGCGATGTCCCGTCCATCCTGGAAATACTTCTGCAGGATCGCGCTTGGATCGCTCACGCAGACGGCGTTGTTCGTCATGGCTTGGACGACCCGGTCGTGAATCGACCCGGTCAGCAGGGGCGTCGAGTTCACCACGAACCGGAACGACCGGTAGAGCGGGAGGGTCTCGTCCACCGTGACCCGTGCGAACTTCTCCGGATACTTGAGTTCCAGATCGGCCGGGACGTATTCGCTCGTCACGAGTACCGGAAGGTCGATGATCGCGCGGACCAGCCGGTCGCGCCTCCACACCTTGACGAAATCGAGCACGAGGCGCAGATCCTCGACCGCGATCTCGGGGTCGCCCGACGACGCGATCCGTTCGGAGATCACATGTAGCGGCGTGACGCAGTCGGTCAGGGACGCGTCGACCAGCCGGATCGCCCGCCGCATGCGCCGTTCCGGAAGCGCCTTGATCGACGCCCACGCTCGATCCATGTTCGAGCCGAAGATCGTCAGGTTGAACGGACAGAGCAGCACGTTTTTCCGGCCCGAGAACTGTTCGAAGTCCGGCGGTCCGGCGTCGACGCGTCGCGGCAGGAAGCTCGGATTGGAGAGGACCCGCGCGCGGACCGGGTAGTGCTTTTCGACGAAGTCGACGGCATCGTCTCCGGGCGCGAACAGGATCGTGCCGTCCAGACTCGGCGAAAGATAGTGGAAGAAGTAGGCGGGATGATCGTGCAGCAGCACGACCAGCGGAATGCCGGTGATGTCGTGCAGGAGCTTCTCGCCGTCGCGAACGTTGAGCGCCCAGAAATTGGAGCTCAGGAAAAAGAAGACGTCGTCGCCGCGCTCGTCCAATATGGCGCGAAGCCGAGCGGCCGAGTCGGCGTCCACGACCGAGACGTCTTCGAGCCGGAGGTCGAACTCCGTCGCGAAGACGCCGCGTAATCCATTGGCGGTCCCCGCGTCGATCTCGTTGCCGCCGTGGATGAAGACGATCGTCCGGCGCACGTGCGGAACGCTCATCGCAGCAGTCCCTTTTGCGCGTCGATCTCCGCGCTTATCCGATCGTCGTCCCCGCGCAATAGCCGCGTCAGGACGCTCTCGCTCGAACCCTCCCAAGGTGCGAAGAACCGAAGGTCGATATCGCGAGCGGAAAAGGCCGTTCGATCGTAGAGGGTCCGCCCGCCGCTCGGGTTGACGTAGCAGGTCGCTCCGAGACGCTCGGCAACGGCGATGACCCGATCCTGTCCTCGGATGTCCGACGCGATCCCGAACGTGCTCGTGCGAACGATCCGGGCGGTGAGGTTCAGGCGGCGATTCGCGGCCTGCAAGAGGTCGCAGAGGTAATCGGCGACCTTCGCGGAGCCGACGCCACGAAGCTTCCGAAGCAGCTCGGCGTCTTCTTCTCGCGCGCTTTCGAGGACTGGAAAACGGCGCGACGCCGCGGCGAATCGTCCTTCCGCATCCGCGGCGAACTGCAGCTCGACGATACGGACGCCGCGGGGAGCCTTCGCGAGCGGCAACGTGAGCCACGCCGGTCTTCCCGAGGCGAGCGGCAGAACGTTGCGATGGACCCAGCCTTGGCGCGGAAACTGTACGCAGTCGAAGATCGCCACGACATCCGCGGCTGCGAACAAGCGGAAATATCCGGCATACGGAATGAAGTACGGTTGGATGACGGCGACGACGGTCATGAACGCACCGTCGAGGCTGGTTGAACCCCAAGGCAACCATCCCTGCGACGCCCAATAGGTCGCCACAGATGGACGTCTCTTCCGCGCGCCGAGCTAGCGCTCGCATCGCGCGATTCTACGACGAACGACTGGCCGTTTTTGGCGATACGGCCGCGGGTGCCGGCTGGCCCAACGCGGGCGATCGGACGACTCGCTTCGACGTGATGCTCGACCTGGTTGCGAGCCTCTCGTCGGAGCCCGAGATCGCGCTCTGCGACCTCGGGTGCGGAACCGGCGAGTTGTTCGCGAGGATAAACGAGCGCGGGCTCTCCGACATCCGCTACTCCGGGGTCGACATATCCGAATCGACGCTCGGCTTCGCGCGCTCCAAGTTTCCCGATGTCCCCTTCCATCGACTCGACGTGCTGGCTGCCTCCGACCAGGAACTCGAGCCGCTCCGCTGCGACGTCCTGGTCGCAAACGGGCTCTTCACCGTCAAGAGCGATCTCACGCACGACGAGATGTGGGATTACCTGACGGCGACCCTCGAGCGCATATGGCCGCTCGCCCGCCGCGGCGTCGCGTTCAACGTGATGTCGGTTGCAGTGGATCGAGAGCGGGACGATCTCTTCCACGTCTCGTACGACGATCTCGCACGCTTTCTGCACGGCCTCGCCGGCCGGTCGATCGGATTTCGCGCCGACTACGGTCTCTACGAGTACGTCGCGTATGCGACGAAGCCGGCGACGCTTCCGGCATATCGTGCACGCTTGCCGCTTGCCGGCGCGCTGACGCCGTACCTCGCCACGCTCGATCGAACGCGGCGGTACTCGAATCATGGCGAGCTGGTCCGACGCTTCGAGTCGCGCGTTGCCGAGCATCTGGGATTGGGGCGCGACGAGACGGTCAGCGCAAGTTCGGGCACGGCGGCCATCGTCGGCGCGATCTTAGGGTCCGCGGGACGCGCGACAGACGCCGCGCCGTACTGCCTCTGCCCCGCCTATACGTTCGTCGGAACCGCATCGGCGATCGAACAGTGCGGCTATCGTCTTCACCTCGTCGACGTCGACCCGAACGACTGGAGCCTGGACCCCGACGCGGTCGAACGCCATCCGCGGCTCGCGCAGGCCGGTCTCGTCGTGGTCGTCGCTCCGTACGGACGGATGCCGTCGCAAGAGCGCTGGGCGGCGTTCCAGCGCCGGACCGGGATTCCGGTCGTGATCGACGCCGCTGCCGGCTTCGAAGCGCTCGGCGAGCGGCGCGCGGTCGCCGGTACCGTCCCGACGGTCTTGAGCTTTCAGGCCAGCAAAAGTTTTTCGACCGGAGAGGGCGGAGCGGTTCTCTGCACCGACGGCGATCGCGCGACCGCGATCGCTCGCGCACTGAACTTCGGCTTCTTCGGCGATCGGACGAGCCGCGGGCCTAGTATCAACGGGAAGATGAGCGAATATCACGCCGCGGTAGGCTTGGCCGAACTCGACGGTTGGGCCGTCAAGAGGTCCGGGTTCGGTCGCGTCGCCGCCGACTATGCGCGATCAGAACGTATCGTCGTCTCACCCCTCATCGCATCGTGTTACGCGCTCTTCGAGGCGCGCGATCTCGCCGAAAGCACGGCCGTGCGCGCCTCACTCGACGCCCTCGCGATCGAACATCGGCTTTGGTACGGTGGCGGCCTTCATCGCGAACCGGCGTTCGCCTCGGTCGAGCGCGACCGGCTCGATACGACGGACGACCTCGCGCCGCGGCTGATCGGACTGCCGACGGCGCCGGATCTCGATGCGTCCTCGATCCGCCGCGTCGTCGAAGCGATCGCACGGGCCACCGGCCCGTAGCGCGGCTATCGCTAGCCGGCTACGGCGGCGGCACGCGCTTCGAGTGCCGGGTTTCCGAACGTCATCTTGCGCTTGTGATAGACCATGTTGAAAAAGTGCCAGCTCGTAAGCACGAGCGTCATGTATTGGTTCAACGGCATCGCATCTCGACCGAACGCGAGATTGACGAGATAGTACTGTAGGTAGGTGGGCGCCAGCCGTCCGAACGTCGATGTCCGCACGAGCGTGCGGAACATCCGCACGGCCACGCGTGCGCCGACGAGCGCGCGACGAGCGCGGTCGATCGCCCTGGTGCGCCCGATCGACCCATCGAGTCGCTCGCGCCGGCGGCGGAATGCGGGCGACGAACGGTAACCGGCAAAGACGCGCTCCAGGTACTCCGCAGGCTCGTACAGGCGCCGCATCAGCGCCGTATGTCCCTCGCGCAGTTCGCGCTGCGTCATCTTGGCGGGGATGAAGGCGACTTCCGGATCGGAATCGTCGAGCCGCCCCTCGGCCAAGAGACGGTCGTAGAGCGGCGTGGTCGGCAGCGGGGAAAGGATCGCGAGGCTCGCCTGCCCGATGCCGCTGTCCCGGATAAAGGCGAACTGCTCTTCGAAAATCGCCACGTCGTCGTTGTCGAAGCCGACCATGAAGCCGGCCGAGACAATGAGACCTGCGTCGCGGACGCGCTGGACCTTCTCCGGGAGCGTGTCGCCGGTGGTGTTCTGGAACTTCTTCGTCTCCTGCAGCGATGCCGCGCGCGGCGACTCGAGACCGATGAAGACGCTGCGGAAGTTGGCCTGGACCATGAGTTCCATGAGTTCGGGCTCGTCCGCGATATTGACGCTCGCCTCGGTCGAGAGCTGCAGCGGGAAGCCGTGCCGGCGTTGCCACTCGATCAGGTGCGGGAGCATCTTCTTCGCGGCGACCTTGTTCCCGATGAAGTTGTCGTCGACCAGAAAGCAGATATGCGCGCCCGACAGGCGGGCGGCATCCATATCGGCGATCAGCTGCTCCGGGGTCTTGACGCGCGGGCGCCTGCCGAAGATCGTGATGATGTCGCAGAACTCGCATTGAAACGGACATCCGCGCGAGAACTGCACCGCGACCGACATGTACTTCGGCATGTCGAGCAGGTCGTAGCGCGGGACCGGGAGCTTCGTGACGTCGGTCTTGGCGAGCTGCTCGTATCGTTCCGGGAACTCCTCGCCCGCGATCGCCGCGCGAAGGAACTCCGGCCACGTATCGTCCGCTTCGCCGACGAAGCGCACGTCACAGCGGCCGACGAACTCGTTCTCGCAGATGCTCATGTACGCGCCGCCCGCCACGATCGTGGCCGGCAACGGTTCCAGTTCGCGCAGGATCTCGAACATGCGCTGACGCTGCACGATCATGCCGCTGACGCCGATCACGTCGAAGCGACGCAGATCTTCGAAATCGATCTCCCGTATGTTCTCGTCGACGAGTTCGACGTCGACGTCCCCGGGCGCAAGCGCCGCCAGCAGCGGAAGCGCACCCGAGGCCATCCAATGCCGTTTGTCGCCCTCGAACATCGGTAGTGCGAAGTCGTAGTTATAGAACGCGGGCTCGAAACGCGGGTTGATCAAGCAGACCTTGAGCGACGCCGGCCGGGATTTGTCGGCGACCGGAGAGGGAGTGCGCGGCGTGGACTTAAGATACTCGATCATGGCAGATGTCGTCCTATTCGGAGCCGGTCAGATCGCCGAAGTCGCAAAAGCGTACATCGACGAGTATAGCGATCATCGCATCGTGGGTTTCACGGTGGACGATGGGTTTCGGCACGGCGAAACCTTCGCGGGCCTTCCGCTCGTCGCCTGGGAATCGCTCGAGGAGCGCTTTCCGCCGGACGCCGTGCAACTGCTGGGGCCGCTCAGCTATCGGTCGATGAACGGCCTGCGCCGCGATCGCCACGCCGAGGGCAAAGCGCGCGGATATTCGTTCGCCTCCTTCATCCATCCGCAGTCGCACATCCAGGCCGCCGGCGTCGGCGAAAATTCGTTCATCCTCGAGGCGAACGTCATCCAGCCGTTCGTCACCATCGGCCAGGGTGCGATGATCTGGAGCGGCAACTTCATCGGTCATCATACCGTCATCGGGGATTACTGCTTTTTCGCCTCGCAGATCGGCATCGGCAGCAACGTACGGATCGGCGAAGGCACCTTCGTGGGCGGCGGCGTGGGCGTCGCGCCAGATATTACGATCGGCGACGGATGTCTGCTCGCATTGCGGGCGACCGTCCATCACGACGTTCCGGCGGAAAGCGTCGTCCATGGACCACCCGACGCGCGCGTCGTGAAACTCGGCAAGTCCCGCATGAAACGACTGCTGTAGACCGTGGCCGGATGGAACCGACGCGGACTCATCGTCACACCTCGCGCGGATGATTCGTGGTGGAGCCACGCGCAGAATCCGACCGTCCTGCCATTGCGCGAGGATCGCTGGCGGATCTATTTCGGCGCGCGCGACGCGCGCAACCGCTCGTCGCTCTTCGCCGTCGACGTCGACCCGCAGAACGAGATGCGCGTTCTCGACGAGCACTTCAGGCCGCTCTTGGAACCGGGCCGGACGGGCGCGTTCGATGCTTCCGGTCTCGGGCCGTGCTGCGCACTCGTCGCCGGCGCGCGCGTCCACCTGTACTACGCGGCCTTCGTCCCGCGTTCCGACGTTCCGTTCGACACCTCGATCGGTCTCGCGGCAAGCGACGACGGGCTCGCGTTCGAACGCGTGACGACGGGACCGGTGCTCTCGACCGGGCCGTACGATCCGTACTACGTCTCGACACCCTTCGTTCGACCGATCGCATCGGGGTTCGAGATGTGGTACCAGAGCGTCACGGGTTGGAGCGGAGCGGACGGAACCCGCGAGGCCACCTATACGATTCGCCGGACGGAATCTGCCGACGGGATCCTCTGGAGCCCCGCGAGCACCGCGGCGCTCGATGCGACCGATCCGGACGTGATCGGCTACACGCGCCCGTGGATCGTCGACGGTAGCGACGGCTCCCGGATGTGGTTCAGCCGACGCGGCGCGGATCTCGGTAACGGCCGGGCCGGGGCATACCGGATCGTCAGCGCGCCGCTCGCACCGGGTGGCACGCAGGCGGGGACGCCGATCCAGGAGATCCGATACAGCAACCCACCGCTTCCCGGCGATTGGGACGATCGGATGCAAGCCTACGCGTCCATCGCCAGGCTCGGTGACAGACTCGTGATGTTCTACAATGGGAACGACTTCGGGCGCCACGGCTTCGGCTGGGCGATTGAGCAGTAGCGATCGACGTCTCGACCGGCTAGTCTTGGTTCAACGCGTCCGTCTTATCGTACAGGCCGATGCGCTCGACGAGGGTGGCACTGGCTTCGTCGAGTCCGACCACCTCGACCGGGACGCCGCGGCGGGCGAAGCCGAGGACGATCTTGTCGATCGCGCCGACCGCCGAGCTGTCCCAGATGTGGGCGTGACGAAGATCGATCGTCACGCCGGCGAGCGGTTCGGCCGTATCGAACGCCGCCAACAGCTCCTGCGTGCTGACGAAGAAGAGCTGGCCATGCAACAGGTACGTGCGATGCGTTCCGTCATCGCCGAGGATGCTCGTCACGTTCGTCTCCTTCGCGATCTTGCGTGCGAAGAATATCGCGCTTAGAACGACGCCGACGAGGACGCCGATCGAGAGATCGCGGGTCGCAAGCGTCGCTCCGACGGTCGCGACCATCACGATCGTGTCGCTCTTGTGGTGGAGCGCGAGCGTTCGAAGCGACGACCAATCGAACGTGTTGATGGAGACGACGATCATGACGGCCACCAAGGCCGCCATCGGCACGATGAAGAGCACGTGCTGTAGCACGAGGATGAGCGCGAGCAAGAACGCACCCGCGCAGAACGTCGAGAGCCGGCCGCGACCGCCGGCGCCGACGTTGATCATCGTCTGACCGATCATCGCGCAGCCGGCCATACCGCCGAAGAGTCCGGCGACGACGTTCCCGATCCCCTGCGAGGCGCATTCCCGGCTCTTGTCGCTGCGCGTATCCGTTCGCTCGTCGACCAGTTGTGCCGTCAGCAGCGTCTCGATCAGGCCGACCAGCGCCAGCGTTAGCGATAGCGGGACGATCACGCGTAACGTCTCGGCGTTTATCGGCAGGCCCGGAATGCCGAACGACGGGAACGCGGTCGGGAGTGCGCCCATGTCCCCGACCCGCGGGACGTTCACCCGGGTCGCGACTGCCGTCAGGGTCACCGCGACGATCGCGACCAGAGCGCTCGGCACGACGCGCGTAAAGCGCGGAAGGATGTAGATGATCGCGACGCCCATGGCGACCAGCAGGTAGGTCGGCGCGCTCGCACCGATGAGCTGCGGCAGTTGCGCCGAGAAGATCAGGATCGCCAGGGCGTTGACGAATCCGGTCATGACGCTGCGCGGGATGAATCTCAAGTACCGTGCCAGATGTAGCCGCCCGAAGACGACCTGCCAGATGCCGGCGAGAATCGTCGCCGCGAAGAGATACGGCAGACCGTGTTCTTTTACGAGCCCGGTCATGAGCAACGCCATGGCACCCGTGGCGGCGCTGATCATTCCGGTACGGCCGCCTAGAAACGCCGCCACGATCGGGATGAGACAAGACGAAAAAAGGCCGACCTTCGGATCGACGCCGGCGATGATGCTGAAACCGATCGCCTCGGGGATCAACGCGAAGGCGACGATAGTGCCGGAGAGTACGTCGGCATACGCCGTGCCGAACCACTCCTTACGATACGTGGCAAGAGACATCCGAGAGCCTTTTTGGAAGAGTCGACCCGAGGGCCATTCGCGGGTACGTTGTCGTTTTGCCGCCAGGCGGTCCGACTCATCGAACTATATTGACAAATCTCGATTCAGTATGTAATATCGAAATATGTCGATGCAACGCTGCTGCCCACCGGTCACGGTCGTCACCGCCGATTTCGGCGAGGCCGCCGCACTCCTGAAGGCCGCCGCCGACCCATACCGCCTGACCATCCTGGCCACCCTCGCTCGGAGTACCGACGAGGCCTGTGTCTGCGACTTTACCGGCGCGCTTCCGCTCAACCAGCCGGCCGTCTCGCATCATCTCAAGATCCTGCGCGATGCCGGCCTGGTCACGTCCGAGCGACGCGGCACCTGGGTCTACTATCGACTCGCCGACGACGCGCGCGAACGACTGACACGCGTCCTCTCCTCCGCTATCCCGGAGAAAGCCCCCGCATGAAAACGCACTTGAACCTCGCGACGACCGACCTCGAGAAGAGCGTCGCCTTCTACTCGACCCTGCTCGCGGCGAAGCCCGCCAAGCGCCTCGACGACTACGCGCTCTTCATCACCGACGAGCCCGGCCTGGAGCTGGCACTCGATCTACGCGCGATGGTCGAACCTACTCGCGACGCGCACTTCGGCATCTTCGTCGAAAGCGTCGATGCCGTCGACCGCGCGATCGCACGGCTCGAGGCCGCGGGCCTGGCCGACTCGATCGAACGTGAAGACACGTGCTGCTATGCCAACCAGACCAAGGTCTGGGCGAGCGACCCCGAGGGACGCCGCTGGGAGGTCTACACCGTGCACGAAGATACCGAAGAACGCGACGACGAGAATACGACGTGCTGTACGAGCGAAGACGAAGAGACGCGCTCGTGTTGCGCCGCGTAGCGGCTCGCTTGGCGCGTCAGTCGGACTGGATGACGTCGCGCTGACGATAGGCGCGCGTGTACGGCGGGCGGTGTTCGTCGAGCGCCTGCTCGTACTCGTCGGCCTTGCAGGCGAGGATCATCTCGCCTTCGATGGCGACGAGGACGCGCGCGATCGTACCGCGGACTGCGCGGATATACACCGGATCCCCCGGATGCAGATGGGTGACGTTCACGACGGATACTCCAAAGCGGACCGACGGCGAATGCCGAGGGTCGGGCGTTAACGGGCGTTAGCGCTTATGCGTGGAGCGGTGGAGGGCGATTGAAGAGCTTGGGTGGCCAAGCATCTGTGCGTTCGGTGCGCGCGACGACGCGACGCACGTCCGCAACGTGGTGAACGGGCCCGGGATCGACGACGAAGACGGTCGCAAGCGCGACCGCGATCGCCGGCAGCGCGCGCAGCGCGAACCAGGCGGCGAGCGCGGCGCAGAGCGCTACCGCGAACGCGGCGAAGAGCCACGCAAGGACATCGCCCCGATCGAGGCCGCCTTCGCCGATATGCGCGACGAACGCGAAGCCGAGCGCGCCGGTGAAGACGAGCGAGAAGAACCCGGCGCCCCGGCCGGCAAAAGGCAGATCGCGCAGATCGAGCGAGATGCGACGCTTAAGATCGCGCGCGCTCGAAGCGCGGCGATAGTGCAAAGCGGTGGCGAGCGCGATAGCGACTCCGAGGACCGCGACCGCCAACAGCGTCAACCCGCGCGAATCGAAGGATGCATCCGGATCTTCGAGCCGCTCCAAGAGAAACTGGACGCCGAACGCCGCAGAGGCGCACGTCGCGAGAATCCCCGGCAAGAGCCGCCCCCCGGGCAGCCTCCAAGATCTCATACGTATACCCTACGGCCCGGCTAGCCCCGGTCCTGCGTGAAGGGCTAAATCGTTTCGATCTTCACCGGTGCGTCATTGGACCCGCGGCCGTCCACCGAGCACGCGAAACCCAGCGATCGAACGAGCTTGGCGATATCGGACGGATCCGACGTCAAGACGAGGGATGGCTGGGTGGCCGCCGCGAGAAGTGCGACGCATGCATCGCTCACCTGTGCCGACCGCCCCAGGCCCAACAGAACACCTACCGATTTTGCGCGCGGGAGGTCGAGGCTCACGATCGTGTCGATCATTTCCAGAAGAGCGGCGTTCTGATGATGCGGCGGATCCCGCCAAACTTCGGCTATGACCGTCGCCGGTGCAAGAACCGTGGCGCGATGGCGATATGCGACCCGCAGCGCGGCAGCAAGGCGACGGTCGTTCCGTTCGGCGGCGACGAAGGCGCCGGCGTCCAAGACGATCGTTCTCACTCGCGCAACGCCCGCTCGAAGTACTCGACATCTTTGGGGTCGGGTGGGCCTGCCTCACCCTCCATCAGAGCGAGGAACCGCGCCCGATTGAGCCTGACGAGTTCGCGTTCCATCGCGTACGAGACGAACGACGAAAATTCGCGAGGGCCGATACTCGCGCGAACGCGCTCGACCAACTCGGATGGGACGCTTGCCGAGACGGTCTCCCTCGGCCCTTCGCTCATCGGCTGGGGCATGCGAAGGGCGCTCCAGGCCGGCTGAAGGGCGGCCGGCCCGGCGGCCGAGCTCTTCACCGAAGTGCGTTTCATCCTAAAATAATAGTTGAAATATCATTTCGCGTCAACGTTCGGCGAGGAGGGCCTTGACGGTGGCATCGAGTTCGTCGTCTTGGCCCTCGCCGATGATGGTCTTGCGCAGGCGGCCGTGCCTGTCGAAGACGAGTTGGCTCGGCCAATATTCGATGCCGTAGATATCCCAGACGTGCCCGTCGTCGTCGAAGCGGACCGGCCAGACGATGCCCTGGCTCTTGAGGTTCGCGATCACGTCGGCATGCACGCGCTCGAACGAGAGTTCCGGGCGATGGACGCCGACGATCTCGAGGCCCTTGGCGTGAAGCGAGGCGTAGAGCGCGCGCAGGTTCGGGACCACGTGTCTGCAGTTGATGCACGAATAGGTGAACACGTCGGCGATCACCACCTTGCCGCGAAGCGAAGCGGTGGTCGCAGCCCCGTTGATCCATTCGGCGGGCGATACCAGCGGCGCGGTTCCAGGTGCGGCCGGGGCCGCGCCGATCAGCGCGAGCGCGAAGACGAGACTAGTCAAACGCAAGGTTCGCCTCCGCGACGACGTCGCCGCCGTCGATCAACGCGAGCTTCAACATCTTGTGATCGATCGGCATGACCGCGACGCCCATATCGCCTTGCATCTCGAGCTTTCCGATCGTCTCCATCGTCCCGTCCGGACGGACGTAGGCGACCTGCAACGACCGCATCGGATGCTTCACGACGACGGCGTAGAAGTCGCCGCTCTTGGCGTACATCACGTGCGCGCTCATCGCGGGCATCGAGGGCTTCATCGGCTGGAACGTCGCGCTCGCAAGCGATCCGTTCGCCATCTTCTGCATCAACATCTGATCGCTCGCGATGTAGGCATGCATCACCATGTAGTCGCGTGCGAGGAATCCGGTCGGTAACGCGAGGATCGCGAACGCGGCCGCGATCGCGATCCAGCCGGCCTGCGGCGCGCGGCGCGCTTTTGGCTGCATGGCCTCGAGCGATCCGGCCAGACGCGACCGTAGCGCGAGCGACGGTTCGTACTGCGGATCCGCCTCGATCGCGTGGGTGACGGCCAGTTCCGCATCGCCGAGCAGACGCGCGCACGGCGCGCAGGTCGCGACGTGGGCGTCGATACGCCGGCGTTCGAGGTCGTCGAGCGCGCCGAGCGCGTAGAGCTCGGCCGAATCGTCGATGTGGTTCATGTGGCTGCTCCCGGCTGCATCGCATGGCCGAGTTTGCGCACCGCTTGAGCGATGCGACTTTTGATCGTTCCGAGCGGCGTCGCGAGCGCGTCGGCGATTTGGACGTGCGTCTTGTATCCGTAATAAGCGAGCAGCAACGGTTCGCGCTGTTCGTCGGGAAGGGCGGCGATAGCGGTCCGCAACCGCGATTGTTCGATCACGTCGGGGAACTCGACGAACTCGGCCTCCGGTTCGACGCCGGCTCGGCGTTGTGCGCCGGCCCGGGTCTGGGTCGCACGGATCCGCGAGATCGCGGCGTTGCGCACGCAGACCGCGAGAAAGCTGCGCAGGGTGCCGCGCTCGGTCGAATAGGCGGACGGATTGTTCCACACGCGCAGCAACGCGTCGTGCACGCAGTCCTCGGCATCCTCGCGTGCGTGGAGCACGTTGTAGGCGGCCGAGTAGAGCAGGCCCGAGAATCGCGCATAGGCTTCGTCGAACGCCCAGCGCTCGCGCGCCGCAAAGGCGCGCTCGAGCGTCGGGTCGTCGGCGTGCGTGGAACTCACGTCGGCTAGGGCCTGTGGGTCGCCATGGCGTTGGGCTTCATCGTGGCCTTCATCATTGCATGCGACGGCTTCATCTTGGACGGCTTCATCTTGCCGGCCGGCTTCATCTTCGTAGCCGGCTTCATCGCCGGCTTGGCCATGTGGCCGGACATGTGGCTGCTCGACATATGGCTGCTCGCCATGTGCGGGGCCGGGGTCGAGGTTGCGGCGGACGCGGCCAAAGTGGCTGCGGCGACCAGGGTGAGCGTCAAGATTGCGTTCTTCATGCCCCTAGTACGCCGCCCACGGCGCTTCGGATGAAGCAACCGAGCACGATTCGGAGGCCAGGCGGGCCGAGCCACGAAGGCATAAAAAGACCGTGAAGCCCATGCCGGGCTCAGGCGGTTCGTGTTACCCTGAGGTGCGATGCGCAAGCTGGTCGGAATTCTGGCACTGATCGGCTCGCTCTCCGGTTGCGGAGGGTCGGGCTATCTTCCCTATGCCGCCCACTCGCTCTCGTCCATGCAGATCGATTCGCTGGTCGCCGCCGCGGCCCACGACCAGAAGCTTCCGCCGGGTCTGATCCGGGCGGTCCTGATGTCCGAATCGGCCGGCAACCCGAACGCGGTCAGTAATGCGGGGGCCGAGGGGCTGATGCAGGTCATGCCGGGTACGGCGGCCTCGTGCGGCATCAATCCGTTCGACCCGCAGCAGAACGTCTCGTGCGGCACGCGCTATCTGCGCGGGCTGCTCGCGCGCTATCACGGCGACGTCACGCTCGCGGTGGCCGCATATAACGCCGGCCCCGGCGCCGTCGATAAATATGGCGGCATCCCGCCGTATGCCGAAACCCGCGCCTACGTCGCGCGTGTGATCACGGCTTACCGCAGCTACTAAGGAACTGATGGCGACCGTCTCCGGCGCACGACCGCTCCCGCAATTCCGAGCGTTGTCGTGGCGTATCCCGATCCTGGACCGGTACGTCCTCACCGAGATGATCGGCCCGTTCCTGGGCGCGTTCAGCATCTTCCTCGCGTTCTGGGCGCTGAACATCTTCTTCATCGCGGCCGACTACGTGCTCAACCAGCATGCGCCGTTCTTCCTGGTCATGCGCTTCGTGCTCTTCCGGATCCCGCAGTCGATCCCGATGGCGTTCCCGTTCGGCTGCCTGTTCGCGGCGCTGCTCGCGATGAGCCGGATGATGGGCGACAACGAAGTGACCGCGATGCGCACCTCGGGCGTGCCGCTCTGGCGCTTCGCCCTCGCGCCGATGATCTTCGGACTCTTCATGTTCGGCGCCGCCTACTCGATCAACGAGTACGTCTCGCCGTGGTCGGTCGATCAATCCACGCGCACGTTCTATCAGATCGTCTACCACACCGAGTCGCTGCCGATCGAGACGCAGTTCTTCCGCAAGGACCCGAGCACCGGCAACACGTTCTACGTCACCTCGGTCGCGCCCGACAACAAGACCATGCAGGGCGTGCAGATCTTCGAGCCGGGCCGCGGCGGCGGCTTCTTCAACACGACCTATCAGGCGAAGACCGCGAGCGTCGAGGGTACCGTGCTGGTGCTCCACGACGTGGTCGAGACGCGCTACAACGCCGACGGCCTGATGACCACCCAAGACCACCCCAAGAGCGTCCAGATCGGCCTGCCGATCGGCGAAGTGATCACCCAGTTCGAACAGAGCGTCAACAGCGATCCGTGGACGATGTCGAGCAAGAATCTCGGCGACCACATCAAGACGATGAAAGCGCAGGGCATGGGCGGCTCGACCCTCGGCGGATTCGAGGTCAATCTCGCGAACAAGCTCGCCTGGCCGTTCGGCTGCTTCGTCGCGATCATCATCTCGCTGCCACTCGCGATCCGGTTCGGCCGGCGTGGCAAGATGCTCGGCGCGGCGATGGCGATCTTCGCGTTCATCGTGTACTTCTTGCTGACGTCCGCGATGTCGGCGCTCGGTCGCAACGGCGCGATGGACCCGTACTTCGCGGCCTGGGTGCCGAACATCATCATCGGCGGTCTCGGTGCCGCGCTCCTGTGGCTGGAAGAACATTAAAAAAGCGCTCGTCTGCCTGTTCGCGTTTCTCTGCGGCATCGCGCCCCACGGCGCGTCGGCCGGTCCGTCCGCGCTCGATCAACAGACGCGCGCCCTCGCGCTGCTGAATCGGGGCTGCGGGACGATCGTCGCCCAGCAGGTCGAAGATACCCCGACGCCCGCACCGACCGCGACGCCGTCCAGCTCGCCGGCCCCGGGATACGTGGCGCCGCTCACCGGCACGACCCAACTCGTCAGCACGCCGCGGCCGAGCCCGGGTGCCGCCACGCCGCCGCCGGTTCCGACGCCGACGCCCGCACCCGGGTCGACCGGCGCGCCGATCTTCGTGACGCGCGGAGGCCCGACGCCACCGCCCATCACGCCCGCCGGCCAGGCCGCGCCGGCGCCCGAAGCGACGCCGAGCGGAACGCCGACCCTGGCGCCCGGCTCCGTCGCGGTGATCTCGGATCAGTTCGTCGGCAGCGTCAAGCAAGGCAAACCCGGCGATGCGATCGGCAACGTGCACATCATCTACAGCAACGGCGAGCTGGTCGGCGATCGCGCGCACTACGACGGCCTGCGCACGGTGACCATGACCGGACATCCGTTCCTGATCAATCGCGCGCGCGATTCGGTGCTCTCCGCCGACACGATCGTCTTCGACACGGTCGACCAGACCGCGATCCTGAGCGGCGGCGTCGGCACCAGCAATCAAGGCGTCGAGCGCGGGCTCGTGCACTTCTCCGCCAAGGAGCTGCATACCGATCCGGACGGCATAGGCCACGGCACGAATGCGTTCCTCTCGACCTGCGAGCATCCGCGCGGCGGCTATCACATGACCGGCAAGACGCTCACGTATTATCCGGGCGACAAGATCGTCATCAACAACGTGATCCTGTGGCTCGGCGCGGCGGCCGTCTTCTATCTGCCGCGGGTCGTGATCCCGCTCCGCACGATCGACGACGAGACCAAACGGCCGGCCTTCTTCCCCGAGATGGGCTACGACCAGGCCGAGGGTTTCTACGTCAAGACCAAGCTCGGTTTCGGCAAGGATCAGTACTACTACGGCTATTATCGCGTCGAATATTTCACCAAGGTCGGACTCGGCATCGGCTACGTCGGTTTCTACTCCAAGAAAAACGGCCGGCGCAGCGCGCAGGTGAACTACTACGGCATCCACGATCGCCGCACCGAGACGTCGACCCACAATCTGACCGTCAACGAGATCGAGAACTTCTCGAATACGCTGCGCAGCAACGTGTCGTTCTCCTACAACTCCGCGAACGGCGCACTCACCAATCTTCCGACCAGCACGAACTTCAACGGCTCGGTCACGCATAGCGGCATCCGCTCGCAACAGACGTATACGTTCGGGCACGCCGCGACGGGATCGCAGTCGGATACCAATCAGTTCGGCATCAGCGACACGCGCCGGCTCGCGAAGAACATCTCGCAGTCGGAGATATTCACGCTCTCCCACTCGTCGAGCAGTTACGGCGGCGTGCAGAGCGATACCGCTACGGCGCACTTCACGTCCAATACGAACATGACGACGCCGGGCGCGACCTACGCGCTCAAGATCGACAAGCAGTTCCAACAGACGCCCTTCGGCTACAACTCGCTACCCGAACTGCAGATCCGGCCGACCTCGTTCCTCCACAATATCGGTTTCCCGATCCAGAGCGTGTTCACGATCGGCGAGTATAGCGAACCGCAGACCCAAGAGGCGACGTCGCGCGCCGACCTCAACTTCACGCTCGGCCCCGCGCTCTACAATCTGCTCGGCAGCAGCTTCTCCGCCCAAGGCTCGATCCGCCAGATCATCTACGGGACGGGCGACCTGAAAGCCCAGATCACGCAGAACCTCAGCCTCAACACGCCGATCGGGACCCACTTCGTCAACTCGCTCACGTACAACGAAGCGAACTTCTCTGGGCCCTCATTCGTACCGTTCCAGTTCGACGCGCAATCGAACCAGAATTCGAAGGGCGCAAACGACGTGATGCGCTTCTTCAACCAAGATTACTACACGCTCTCGATCAACACCGGCACCAGTTTCCGGGCGCTCGCGCAGCCGGTCGGCTATACGCTCAGCGCGCGGCCGACCGCGCGTTCGATCGTGATCCTGAGCGGGTCGCTCAATCCGGGTCTGGGCTTCGGCAACACCAACATCCAGCTCGGGACGCCGCTCGGTCGCGACATGACCCTGCAGTTCATCGGCAACATCGATTGGAAGCGTCAGAAGAGCTGGCTGATCAACA
Source organism: Vulcanimicrobiota bacterium (assembly GCA_041690835.1). Classification (GTDB taxonomy): domain Bacteria; phylum Vulcanimicrobiota; class Vulcanimicrobiia; order Vulcanimicrobiales; family Vulcanimicrobiaceae; genus JALYSX01. The sequence continues at coordinate 31,027 of JBEPVY010000003.1, forward strand.
AGAGCGTCTATCTAAGTAAGATCATCGGCGACTGCTACCAATTGCAACTGCAGTACAATCAGGACGCCAAGACCGTCAACCTGACGATCAACATCCTGGCGTTCCCGTCGCACGCGGCCGGCTTCGGGATCGGCGGTCAGACCGGCTCGATCATCCCGTCGAGCTTCAACAACATCTGAACCATGACGGCTACGGCGCGTTCAGGAACGCGGCGACGGAGATCTGCGCGGCCGGCGCGACGGTCGGCGACAGGGTCGCGTTGACCGGCGCGGTGTCGAAGTTCGTATTGATGTCGAGCGGGCCGCCGACGAACGTGGTGTCCGAGGCTCCGAGATTGGCTTGGGAAAAGGCCATGATGGTTGGCGTCGTCAGGTCGAACGAACCGCCCGGCGCCGGCTGCGCGACGAAGAAGTTCCAGTACCAGATGTTCGAGAACGGCGGAGCCACGGTCGGAACCGCCGTCGGACTGCCGGTCGGAACCGGCGAGGGCGTGGCTCCGGTCGGCGTCGGCGACGGTGTCGGCGAGAGGGTGGGCGTCGGGCCGGGCGTCGGCGTAAAGAGCCCGAAGAAGAGCGTCCGGCTAAAGGTAAGCGAGAACTCGTTGCCTTGCCCGTTGCTGTTCGTATTGAGGTTGACGAGGTTACCGATCTGCAACGGGCGCGCTTGCACGACGGTCTGCCCCCCGCCGGGGAGCTGCTTGATGATCTGGTACAGGGCGACGTTGGCCGTGCCGCCGGAGCCTCCGACGACGAACTCGTACGAGAAATCGGGGAAATTCGTGTTCGCGGCGTTCAGTGCATGAGGTGACGAGCCCGTCCCGGTGGTATTAAAGGCGATGACGTACAGGTAGGTCGAGAAGTCGAGCTGACCGACCGTACGGAACTTGAGTTGCATGTAGCCGGACGTGAGTCCGCCGGGCCCGACCCCAGCCCGATCCGGGGTCACCTGACGTCCGCAGGCCGTAACGATCAGCGACGTCGCGAGAACCAAGAGACTGAGTTTGCGAATCATTCCTACCTCGGTGCGCGTGCGCGATGCGATCGTCGCGGTGTGTGCTGGAGTGGCCCTGGCGCTCGCGTTTCCGAAGGTCGGAGCCGTGTGGCTCGCGCCGGTGGGGGCGGCGGCGCTGTTCTTGCTTTGGCGAGAGGCATCCTGGAAACGCGCCTTCTGGCTCGGTTGGTTAGCGGGACTCGTGTTCTTCTCGATCGTGTTCTCGTGGTTCGGTTACACGGTCGGCGCGTATGTCGGCATCTTCGCGCCGGTATTGGTCCTCCTGCCCGCCGCGTTTCAAGGCTTCTACATCGCGCTCGCGGGCGCGGCGACCGCCTGGGCGGTTCCGCGCGCGCCGCGCTGGGGCGGGCCGCTCGCGTTCGCGGCGTCGTTCGCGTTCTTCGAATGGTTGCGCTCGATCGGAACCTGGGGTGCGCCGTTCGGGCAACTCGGGACGTCGCACGCATCCACCCCGCTCGGCCTGCTCGCCGCTTACGCCGGCACGTACGGCGTCACGTTCGTGCTCTGCGCACTCGGCGGATTCGTGGCGGATGCGATCGCGCGCAAGACCTGGCGGCCGCTCGCGGCCTGTCTGGTAGCGCTTGCGCTCGGATGGACCCTCGCGTGGACGTATTGGCCCGCGCGCCACGCACCGCCGGCAACCGTCCCGGTGGCCGCCATTCAAGGAAACATCGCGCAGTCGCTCAAGTGGACGCCCGCGACCGTTACCACCGGGATCGCGGGCTACGAAGCGCTCACGCAGACGCTTGCGCCGTTTCATCCGCAGTTGGTGGTCTGGCCCGAGACGGCCGTCGCCGAAGCGCTCAACCGGGATCCGGCCACGCTCTCCCGCCTCGGCCTGCTGGCGCAGACGCTTCAAACCACGTTGGTGGTCGGCGCACAGCGCGCGCAGGTGCCCGACCTGACCTACAACTCGCTCTACATCTTCGATCGCGGCGGGCTGCGGGCCGTCTACGACAAGCGCCAGATGGTGCCGGTCGTCGAGACCATGCCGCCGTACTTCGCGTGGTTGCCGTACGTCGCACAGCTCGGCGGCGGCGAGATGACGGGTGGAACCCACGACGGCGTCTACCTGGCCGGCACGTTGAAGTTCGCGCCGCTGATCTGTTGGGAATCGGCCTTCGCCGACATCGCGCACGCGCAGGTGCTCGAGGGCGCCCAGATCTTCGTGGTCGCGACCGACGATGCGTGGTTCGGCGATACCGCCGGCCCCTACATGCACGCCCAGATCGCCCAGATGCGTGCGATCGAAAACGGGATGTGGGTCGTGCGCGCCGCATCCACGGGGGTGAGCGGGATCATCGCCCCCGACGGCAGTTACGCCGCGCGCGCCGATGTCGGCGTGCGAGCGGCCGTCCGCGGTATGGTCGGACCGCCGGCCGGATCGCTGTTCGCGCGACTGGGTCCGCTCCCGATCGTCGCGGCCTTCGCGCTGATCTATCTGACGCTGGTCGGCCGAAGGCGCGTAGATGCGTAATTGGCCGTGGCGCACGATCTGGATCGGCGCCGGCATCGCCTTCGGACTATTCATGATCGGCGGCATCGTGCTGGCCGGCCGGGATGTCCCCGCCTTGCCGCCGATGCAACAGTCGATGGTGATGAAGAACGGCCATCTCTCGAACCTGCGGACCACGACCAAGTCGTGGTCGTTCGACTACGACAGCGCGCAGCTCTCGCCGGACCAGGTCTTCGGCACGATCGACGGCGTGCATCACGGCGTGATCTTCCGCAAGGGCAAACCGTATCTGACGCTTGCCGCCGAGCACGTCTCGATCAACACCCAGACGCTCAACTTCACCGCCACCGGCAAAGTCCACGTCACCCGCATCGGCTCCGGGCAGGACACGAACTTCGACACGGACCTGATCGACTGGAACAACGCGACCAAGCTGCTCCATATGGACCATCCGACCTACGTCCATACCGGCGGCCAGACCCTCAAGGTCGAGACCATTCTCGTCGATCTTGCGAAAGACGAGGTCCAGTTAGGAAAGGTGGATGGTGATATCTCCGCTCCGTAGAATTGCGGCGTTGCTCGCCACGCTCGCGCTCGCCGCCTGCGCGCACGACGCGCCCGCGCAACAGCCGGACCCGAACGCCGTCAGCACGCCCGATGCGAGTGCGAGCGGCATGCTGCTCGACGGTCGCGGCATTGCGATGCCGTTCGAGAAAGCCGTGCATCTGATCTCGTTCAAGCCGTTCTTGCCGATCGAGCACGCCGACGCGGTCGCGGTGATTCCGCCGCTCGGGAGCGACGATTCTCTCGCCAATCGCGGCATCGCGTTCGAGTTCGGCGCGAACGGCGCGAAGATGATCCTTTCGGAGTGGCCGGCCCAGAATTTCCGGATCGCGTTCGCGGGCCACGACGCGAGCGCCGATCCGTGCAAGCCGGTCGCATATAGCCACAACGGCGTCGTATGGACGACGCCGCAGGGGCTGGTCTTGACGCTACAACCGGACGGCGGCGCGAAGGCCGCTCGAATCGTGCGCGAGGCGAATGCCCTGATCGCGCACGGGTGCCGCTAGCGCGGCTTAGGTCTTGCCTTCGTCGGCGCGCTTTTTCTTCGCTTCCGCGATCAGCGCTTTGACTTTCTGACCGCCTTTGTGCCCGATCGTCTCGTAGAAGTCGGCACCGTATTTTTCTTTGACGACTTGGCCGCCTTTTTGGCCGATCGTCTCGTAGAACTCGACGCCGTGCTTGTCGCGCGTCGCCTTACCGCCCTTGCGTCCGATCTCTTCGTAGAAGGCGGCGCCGTAACGGTCTCGGACGGTGTCGCCGCCCTTCTTCCCGGCTTCCCGGACGGACATCTCGCCGCCCGGTTCCTTCGGGGTCTTCGGTTTGGTCGCCATGAGGCCCTAAGCCGCAGCTACGGCTGCGCCTTTTTCTTGAGTTTCTGGCCGCCCTTTTGGCCGATGACTTCATAGAACGCGGGACCATACTTGCTCTTGGTGGCCTCGCCGCCCTTACGACCGATCGCCTCGTAGAACTCGCTGCCGTACTTGGCCTTCACGCGTTCGCCGCCTTTGCGACCGGCTTCGCGAACGGTCATGCCGCCGCCGGGGTTCTGCGCTTGATCTTCTGTAGCCATGAGTATTTCTTACCTCGAAACGAGAATGGGGTGCCTCAATGGATTACCCACCCGCTCGCCTACCAAACCCCAGGTACCTCCCAGGCTTGCTCGCTGCGATAATGGTCGTAGCGATCCTGGGTGCGGTGCCCCGTCCTGCGCGACTGGTACTGCAGATCGCTCGCGCGACCTACGATCCGCTCGACGCCGTCGATATCACCGTACGCATGTATAACGGCGCGCAGAGTCCGGTCGTGATGCAATTCCCACAAACCGATGAATACGCGCTCGCGCTGACCGATGGCTCCGGCACGATCTGGTCATCGTCGGTGGGCGGAAAGACCAAGCACGCGCGCGCATTCGCACCCGGCTACACCACGCTCGTCACCTATGAATGGAACGGCGTGCTGAGCGACGGTAGCGCCCCCGCTCCCGGTGCGTACGCGTTGCAAGGAACGCTGCTCTCGAGCGGCGCTCGGCCGGACGATCGCGTCGTCCTTCGCATCGCCGCGCCGCTGCCGATCTCGGCGCTCGCGAAGACCGGCACACAGGTCGTCACCGTAGCCGGAACGCTCGACGCTATCGGGATGACCTTGCACGACGCGACCGGCGACGTGAAGCTCGCACGCCGCATCACCGGACCTGGAGCGAACGGCACCGTCGACGTACGCGGCTCGATGGCCGTACAGCCCGACGGCACAACGGCATTTCTCGTCGAGCGCTGGGCGCCGACCGCGGCGAATGCCTTCGCCTTGCATACATCCAGACCGAACGGGTAAACGTCTCCTTAGCCGTACACTCGGCACAAGGAGAACCCTCGAATGCAACCTTACACTCGCCCGCTCTTGGCGGCGCTTAGCCTCATGCTCGCGCTCACGGCCTGTGGCGGATCCTCGGACTCATCCAGTACCTCCGCCTCCTCCGCCCCCGACGCGATGGCCACGACGGCCGGCGCCATGAAAGCCGGAGCGATGAGCCGCTTCGGCGGTCCCGTCTATACGGGCGCGCCGAATCTCCCCGCGACCGTCGCGTTGGTCATGGCCGGCGGCGGACCCGGCCACTTCTCGACGGCCAAAGCGCTGACGTCGATGGTCGGCGCAGCCACCACCGGCGCAGAAGTCGCCAAGCTCACGAAACAGTACGGTAAGGCGAAGACCACGCAGTTCATCACGACGTTCGACTTCGCGGTCAACGACGCGGTCGCTCAGGCTCTCAAGGCCGGCGTGAAGCTGCCGGCACCCGCACCGCTCAAGGGCAAAGACCTCGCGGTCGCGCTCGTGAAGGTCGGGCTCACCCCCGATGGGACGTTCTGGACCGGGCTGATGCTCGATCATGCGACCGGACACGACCTCCACGTCACCGTCATGAACGACATCGACGCGAAGTATGGCCAGAAGGCCGATGCCGACTACCATCAGGTCGCGAACCAGGCGTTCTACGATCTGGCGCAAGCGCTCGGCGCGAAGACCGTCAAGCTCGCATCCGACCACTAAGCCGCTAAGGCTTCGCAGCGATCGGCGTGTAGGTAAGATCAGAACTCATCGTCCAGGTCTTACCGCCGTCGGTGCTGCCCTCGAAGAGCTGCCGGACTTTTCCGTCCGGCAGCTTCGAGAACGTCAAGCGCGTCGCGCCCGCCGGCCCGGTCGCGATCATCACGACCGCGCCGTTCTTCACGGAGCCGAGATACTCGGTGACCGCGCCGCCCGAACCGACCCAATGCTGATCCCAACGCTTCGTCAGCGCGTCGTAGGACGTAAAGCTCTTTCCGGTATCGCCGTAGGCGCCCGTCCAGTTCTCGAAGATCGCGCAGCCGTCGATGATCTTCTCGATGTGACTGGTGCCGGCGGTCGCACCCTGCGGATTGGTCACCGTCCAATCGCCGATCCAGAAGTCGAGCGCGCCGTACGCATCGCCATACCGGCATGGATGAAACGCGTGCCGCTGGCCGTCGAGGTAGGCGAGAAAGCCCGGATCGCTCGCCAGCGACGCGAGCGCGGGATCGCCCGTCAACGACTCCGGCGGAATGCCGGCCAAGCCGCTCGCTCTCCGAAGTTCGGCGACCGCGCCGGCAGGATCGTGCTGCGCGATCCGTAGCGTGGCCATTCGGTACGCGACGTAGCTCTTCGGGAATCCGAGCGCGAGCGCTTTGGTATAGTCGGCCACAGCTTCGTCGAACCGGCCGGCGACCTGCGCGACTTTGCCGGCTTGGTACCATTCGGGTCCGGTCTGTGGGTCCGCCGCACCTAGGAGCGCCAAGCCGAAGGCGAGGGCCAGCAATGCTTTCATGTACGAGAGATAGCACGGCAAGCACGCTGCGTATTCAAACCGCGCATTAAATCACCTCAATTGGAGCGCTCGCGCCGGAACGGCAGCGTCGAGAGGCGCGGATCGTTCGCGATCGCGACGTCCGCCAGGGAATCCGTCCGGTCGATCTTCTCGAGCGAGGCGACCGCCCGCGTCGGCCTCCCGAGGGCCATCCAGAGCGCCGCGACGTCGACCGCTTCGCGCCCGTAGCCGGCGGCGGGTCGCCGGCCCGACGATGCGAGCGCCGCACGAGCCTGCGGGATCATCCCGGCGACGGCATCGAGTGCGGCGATCGCGAGGCGCGCGTTGCGCGCGCTCCCGCCGTGGATCGTGAGCGCGCGCGAGAAGTCCTCACGCGCCGCTACCGGATGCAGCATCGCCCGATCGACCAAGCCGAGGTAGTACCAGCCTTCGTCGTCCGCCGAATAGACGGCCAGTTCGTCGCGGAACGCTCCCCGCGCTTTCGCGAAATCGTGCGCGTAGTACGAGGCGATGCCCAACAGCTTGAGCGGGATCGGAGCGGACGGGTCCAGCTGCGATGCGCGCGCCTCGATCTTCTGCGCTTTGACCGGATCGCCGCTCGCGAGTTCGAAGAAGCTGTACCACGATGCGATCGTCGGATCGTTCGGGAGCAGCATGCTCGCGCGCTCGAAGTCGCCGCGCGACCTGGTCCGCGCGCCGCGCGCGAGCAGCGCGTATGGATGTTCGCCGCGCGCGAATGCGGCGCGCTCGTCGTCGAACGATGCGGCGTAGGCGCGGGTGGCCGAGGGGCCGTCCGGCGCGCGCTGGGCCCGCACGATCTCGAGCACGGCGCGGCCCGCGTATCCATCCGGCGAGGAGGGCGCCTCGGCGATCGTCTTCTCGAAGTACGTCGTCGCCTGCGCAAGGTCGGTAGGCTGACGGCGCGAGAGGTGGTAGAGACCGCGCTGGTAGTCCGCCCGCGCTTGCTCTCCGAGCATCACGATGCGCGGATGCGAGATCCAGAGCGCGCCGCTGACGCCCAACACCACGAGTGCGACGACCGCGGCGACGTACGCTTCCCGCGAGAACTTGGTGCGCTCGCGCGGTAGGACCAGCCTGTAGCCGCGTCGCGGCGAGTTCTCGATCGAGACGCGCGGGTCTGCCGCCAGCGCCTTGCGCAGCAGGTGGATCTGCTGCCAGAGATTGTTCTCTTCGACGAAGCCGTCCGGCCAGACGCGCATGAAGATGGCCGGCTTGTCGACGATGCGTCCGGGCGTCTCGGCGAGCAGCCGGAGCACTTCGAGCGCGCGCGCCGGGATGTCGACCCGAACGCCGTTGCGTTCGAGCTGGAGCGCGACCGGATCGAAGTCGTACGTGCCGATCTTCACGCGGGCGCCGTCAATGCCGCGTAAGCCGCCGCAGTCCGGTCGCGGAGCGCATCCAGTCCGGCGTCGTTCTCGATCACGCGGTCGGCGCGGCGGCGGGCTTCGTCAGGCGCGATCTGCGCGGCCATCCGCGCGCGGACGTGCGCCGCATCGGCACCATCACGCGTAAGCACTCGTTCGAGCCGCGCGGCATCCGGAGCGATCACGACCAGGTTGGCGTCCATGTGCGCATCCAAGCCGACTTCGAAGAGCAGCGGGACGACTTGCACGACGAGCTGCCCCGGGGCTGCGTCGCGTTCGCGTTCGGCGGCCAGGCGCCGGACCTCCGGATGGACGATCGCGTTCAAGCGCTCGCGCTCTGCATCGTCGGCGAACACGATCGCGGCGAGCGCCGTCCGATCGAGCGTGCCGTCGCGCACGACGTTCGGCCAGGTGCGCGCGACCTCGCGCAGTCCCGCGCTCCCGGGAGCGACCGCCTCGCGCGCGAGTTCGTCGGTATCGATCACGAACGCGCCGAGCGAAGCGAAGATCTTTGCGACCTCGCTCTTCCCGCTCCCGATACCACCCGTCAATCCAACGCGCATCGTCCTCCTATATAACAACGCCGGCGCGGGAAACTCCCGCGCCGGCGATTGCATTCGTCCTCGAGACGGGCGGCTTACTCCGCGGCTTCGGCCTCGGGCGGCGCTTCGACCTCGGCTTCGGCGACCGGCTCTGCCGGCGCTTCGGCGACGGGCTCGTCGACGACGGGTTGCGCGACCGGCGCGGCGATCGCTTCCGGCGCGTCCAACTCGACCTCAAGCGACTCGATCTCTTGCGGGTCGACGTCGGCGACGTGCTGGATCGAGGCCGTGATGCGGCGGGTCTGCTGATTGATCGTCAGCAGCGTGACGTCCACGTCCTGGCCCGGGTTGTACAGGACCGACGCGTCGAACTCGCCCTTGGGGACCATCGCGAGGATGCCCGGGACGATCTCGACGAGCAGGTAGTTCGGCGTGACCTTGACGACTTGCGCGACCAGTTGGTTCGTCTCGAACAGTTTGTCCGAATGTTCGTCCCACGGATCCGGAAGTGCGTGCTTGAGCGAGAGGCTGACCTTCTTCGCTTCCGCGTCGAACTTCATGATCTCGACCT
>JBEPVY010000004.1:0-37774 GCA_041690835.1 Vulcanimicrobiota bacterium
CCTACTGTTATACCCCACGAGCGAGCGTCCCGTGAGAGGCCCACCCGCCCCAGCGCGCCGAAACGCCACCGCTATGCCCGAAGCGACCCAGTCCGCCGCGCTGCCCGAGCTGCGCCACACCGCCGCACACGTTCTTGCCTATGCGGTCCAAGATCTGTTCCCGGACGCCAAGCCGACCATCGGCCCGTCGATCGAGAACGGCTTCTATTACGATTTCGACCGCAGCGAACCGTTCACGCCCGAAGATCTCGTCAAGATCGAGAAGCGCATGCGCGAGATCGTCAAGGCGAACTACGAGATGACCGGTGAAGCCGTCACGCGCGATCAGGCCGTCGACCGCTTCAAGAGCAACCCGTACAAGGTCGAACTGGCCGAGGGCATTCCCGCCGGCGAACCGATCACGCTCTACACCATCGGCAAGTTCACCGACCTCTGTCGGGGCGGCCACGCCCACACCACCGGCGAGATCGGCGGCATCAAGCTGATGAGCGTGGCGGGCGCGTACTGGCGCGGCGACGAGAAGAATCCGATGCTCCAGCGCATCTACGGTACCGCCTGGCACACCCAAGAAGAGCTCGACGCGCATCTTCTCCAATTAGAAGAAGCCCAGAAGCGCGACCACCGCAAGCTCGGCAACGAGCTCGATCTCTACACGATCGAAGACGACGCCGGCGCGGGCCTGGTCTTCTGGCATCCTAAGGGCGCGATCGTCCGCAGCATCATCGAGAACTTCATCCGCGAGGGCCTGCGCGAACGCGGTTATCAGCCGGTCGTCACGCCCCACGTCGTCAGCGAGAAGCTCTACGAGATCTCGGGACACCTCGAGAACTACGCGCACGGCATCTTCGGCGCGCTCGAGGTCGAGGAACAGAAGTACCGCCTCAAGCCGATGAACTGCCCCGGCCACATCCTGATCTATCGTAGCCGCCAGCGTTCCTATCGCGATCTGCCGGTCCGCTTCAGCGAGTTCGGCACGGTCTACCGCTTCGAACGCTCGGGCGTCTTGCACGGCCTCACGCGCGTCCGCGGCTTTACCCAGGACGACGCCCATCTGTTCTGCGCGCCGGATCAGCTCCAGGGCGAGTTCGAACAGACCCTCGAGGAAGCACTGCGCTTGATGAAGGCGTTCGGCTTCACCGACTTCGAGTACGTCCTCTCGACCCGCGAAGCCAAACTCCGCGTCGAGACCGACGGCCCCGCCGAAGACGCGATCCGCAGAGCCCTTGAGAAGTTCGATCTGCCGTTCGGCATCGACGAAGGCGGCGGCGCGTTCTACGGTCCCAAGCTCGACATCAACGTGCGAGATGCGATCGGCCGCAAGTGGCAACTCGGCACCGTTCAGGTCGACTTCGAACTGCCCGCGCGCTTCGACCTCAAGTATCGCGGCAGCGACGGTCTCGACCACACGCCGGTGATGATCCATCGCGCCCTGGCGGGTTCGCTCGAACGCTTCTTCGGCATCGTGATCGAGCATTTCGGCGGCGCCTTCCCGGCCTGGCTCGCGCCCGTCCAGGTGGTCGTCGCTCCGATCTCCGAGCACCAGCTCGACTACGCCCGCGAGGTGAACGCGAAACTCGAGGCGGCCGGCTTCCGCGCCCACCTGGACGAGAGCAACGAGAAGATCGGCTACAAGATCCGCCATTGGAAGACCCAAAAAGTGCCGTACATCTTGGTCGTCGGACGTCAGGAGTTGGCGGACGGCACGGTCAACGTCAACGCGCGCGGCGTCGAAGAGAAGCGCACCGTCTCCGTCGACGCCTTCGCCGACGAACTTCGTCAGATCGTGGAGTCCCATTCGTGAAAACGCGCGCGCTCTTCGTCGCCGCCCTCATGCTCGCAGGTTGCTCGGGCAACTTCGGAAGCGGCGGCAGCAGCATCAATCCGCCGGCTCCCAACGCACCCGTGAACGCCGCCGCCACGCCGGCGGCCAACGGTGCCACGCCGGCCGTCGCACCGACCGGCGACACGGCCACCTATCCGTTCTCGCAAGCGCCGACCGGTCTGCAGTGCCCGACCGTCAACGGGTTCTCGTGTCTGATCAAATTCAACGCGCCGGCACCGACGCCGACGCCGACCGCAACCCCGAAGGCCAAGAAGTCGTCGGCTAAGGGCAAGAAGGCGAAGCCGACCGCAACCCCCTCACCCACGCCGAGTCCGACCCCGAGTCCGACGCCGAGCGCCACGCCGAGCGCCGGCGCCGACGACGATACAGCTGCGGCATCATCGGCTGCTCCGACCGCCTCGCCGACGCCGGCCGGAGCGAACGTCTCGTTCACGCTCGCCGCGTTGCCGAAAGACGCGCCCGCTATGAACGACCCGGATCCCAAAGCGCTCGCCACCACCGCCCTCGTCACGCTGCGCATGAAGGCCGACGCGGCCATCGTCCTGGACGGCACCGCCATCGCCGACTTCACGCTTCCGAAAGAACAGATCGGCGGACGTTCGTACGCCATCCAGCTCTATCAAGAGACCAAGAAGGGCAAACACACGAGCGATCGTTACATCGGCACCTTCTCCGACTCGACCATCGACGGCACCACCCTGCGCTTCGTCTTCACACCGCCCAAGCTCGAGATCAAGAAGGACGAAGTCTGGATGTTCGTGCTCTATAGCGCGGAAACGCCGAGCGCCAGCGCATCGCCATCACCCACCCCTTCGCCGACACCGGAGCCGTAAGCCAGGATGACCTCCGTCCAACGCAAGACCTTCATCGCATCGTTCTTGGGCTGGACGCTCGACGCGTTCGACTACTTCCTGGTCATCGTCGTCGTCCCGCATCTCGCCAAGGACTTCAACGTCGACGTCGGTGCGGTGCTCGTCGCCGTCACGCTGACGCTCGCGATGCGTCCGCTCGGCGCGCTGATCTTCGGCTGGATCGCGGATCGCTACGGCCGCCGTCTGCCGTTGATGGTCGACATCGGTCTATACTCCGTCCTCGAACTCGCGACCGCGTTCGCCCCCAACCTGACCGTCTTCCTGATCCTGCGCGCGCTCTTCGGGATCGCGATGGGCGGCGAATGGGGCCTCGGCTCGGCGCTCGCGATGGAGTCGCTTCCGGCCAAGAGCCGCGGACTCTACTCCGGCATCTTGCAAGAAGGCTACGCCGTCGGCTACCTGCTCGCGGGTCAGGCTCTCGCCTGGCTCTATCCGATCTCGTTCATCGGCTGGCGCGGCCTGTTCGTCGTCGGCGCGCTCCCGGCCGTGCTGATCTTCTTCATCCGCGCGCACGTGCCCGAATCGCCGGTCTGGGAAGCCGGCAAACACGAACGCCTCAGCCTCGGCCGCGATGTGTTGCTGGCGACCCTCAAACGATCGTGGCCACTCTTCCTGTTCGGGGCCGTCATGATGACCGCGTTCAACGCGCTCTCGCACGGCACTCAAGACATCTACCCGACGTTCCTCAAAGTGCAGCTCCAGTTCGACCCGAAAGTCGCCGGCAACATCATCTCGTTCGCGTCGCTCGGTGCGATTCTGGGCGGCATCTGTTTCGGCGCGCTCTCGCAACGGATCGGTCGACGCTGGGCGATCGGGCTCTCGGCCCTGGTCGGCGCGCTGGTCGTCCCGCTCTGGGCTTTCAACCACACGGTCGCACTGGTCGCGCTTGGCGGCTTCGCGATGCAGTTCGCGGTGCAGGGCGCCTGGGGCATCATCCCGGCCCATCTGAACGAGATCGCTCCGCGGCTCGCGCGCGGCACGTTCCCCGGCTTCGTCTATCAGATCGGCAACCTGCTCTCGTCGCCCACCTCGCAGATCATCGCGGCCATGGCGACCGGCGCGTTCGCGATCGGCGGCACTCCGGACTATGCGAAGGCGATGGCCGCCTTCACGATCTGCGCGCTCGCGGCGGTCTTCGTCATCACGTTGCTAGGACGGTTCGTGGTGCCCGAGAATCGCGATGTCGACTTCGCCGAGATGGCTCCACCCGCGGGCGGCTCTTAGTCCTCTTTGCGCCGAGCCCGGGCCACTTGGACGATCCAGGCCGCGCCGAGCAGCGGCGTCATGATCCATCCGGGCAACCGGTAGAACAGTGATGCGCCCGCTTCGACTCCACGCGACGCCATCGAGCCGGCGACCGCGTTCGGGGCCGTCGCAACGTCGCGCCGCAATCGCCGAAAACCTGACGGATTCCAGAAGGTCAGCCTGACGTCACGAAGCACGGTGGCGAGCAGACGCGAAAACCCGTGCCGATTCTGAGAGGGCATGTTCTTCTTTACCCGCTCGGCCGGACCGCAAACCGGGCGTTTGCTTGGATTGCGCCCGGGGTATTCTGCAGCATGGATCTACGCAATACATTCGGCGCCTTTGCCGCTCAAGTCAACCGCTTCTGCTCGTCGCCGGCGGCGACCGCAGCCGCCTTTCTTCTCGTCGTCGTCTGGGCCGCGTTCGGTCCGGCTACGCACTACTCCACGACTTGGCAGCTCATCATCAACACGGGAACGACGATCATCACGTTCCTGATGGTCTTCGTCCTCAACAACGCCCAGGGCCGCGATACGACGGCCATCAACGCGAAGCTCGATTCGCTGATCAAGTCCATTGCGGAGGCGGACGATCGGCTCGTCGGGATGGAACGCCGCCCCGTCACCGAGGCCGAGAAGATCCTCAAATCCGTCGAGAGAAACGAGAACGCCGAGCCCTCCTAAGAGGGCTCGGCATCAGTCGTCAGGCCGCCTTTGCCGCGGCCTTTCCGGCTGCGAACTCCGCACCGATCTTCTCGCGCTCGTCCTCGCTCAGAAGTTCGCGCGCCAGCGTGAAGATGGTCGATTCTTCTTCTTTTACGTGGTGTTTCACGTTCTCGCCGAGGACCTGTAGTTCGGCCTTGAACGCTTCGTCGCGACGCTTCTCCGATTTGAGCAGAGCGATCAGACGTTTGAGCACGAAGTGCTCGGTATAGGCTTCGAAGACGTCGGTCTTGTCTTCGCCGGACGCCGAACGTTCGCGGAGCGGCGTATAGAACAATCGTTCTTCGAGCGTGGCGTGGATGGTCAGGGCCGCCTCGATCTGGGCGGCCAGTTTGGCGAAGGTCGCATCGTCGCCGTCCAGCTTCATCGCCTTTTCGAGCAGTTCGCTCACCGCTTTATGGTCTTCTTTTAACACCGTCAAGATGTCCATGTTATCGTCCCTCAATAGAGCATAGTGGTCCGCGTTCGCGATCAGGCGCGCTTACGCGTCTTCTTCTTCGCGGTCGACTTCTTCGCGGTCGACTTCTTCGCAGTCGATTTCTTTGCGGTCGTTTTCTTGGACGTGGCCTTCTTGGCCGCACCGGCGGCCTTGTCGGTCATCGCCTCGGCTGCCGCGCCGCCCGCTTCGAGGAGCGCTCCGACGGTCTCCATCGTCTTCCCGACGGTCTGAGCGCCGCGGGCGACCTTCTTGGTCGTGGCGGCGGCTTTCGATACGAATCCCTTGGCTTTTTTGGCCGTCTTCTTGACGGCGGAGGTTGCCTTTTTTGCGACCTTTTTGACGGTCGTCTTCTTGCGTGTTGCCATGGGGGTGCTCGTTCCCCGCATCCGGCGCGTCTAATCACGTCGGAAAAACGACCGATATCGGAGCGCCTGCTTGGATTGCGCGTTTTTGCGGTATGGTAATCTCCGTATATGCCAGCCCCCAAAAAGAAGAGGTACCTATGACCCGGACCCGCGCCATCATCACCGCCTTCGTGGCGGCCCTCATCATCTTGGGCTCGACCGCCCCAGCGTTTGCCGCCCACACGTTCTACGGCATCGTCCGCCATGTCTCGATGAACAACATCAAGGTCTACAATCCGCAGTCGAAGCAGACCCTGGCCTTCACCATCCTGCCGAAGTTCGGAGCGATCTTCTCCGCTAACGGCCGCACCACATATCAGATGGCCGCGGTCAAGCCCGGTCGTTACGTCGGCATCCTGTACGATCAGAAGCTGCTCGGTATCCGCCACGCCAATCGCATCTATCTCCTGAACGGCGCAAACGACCGCATCGGTCGCCAATAGCCCGATGACCGCGAACGCAAGGTGGCCGGCGCTCCCGCTGGCCGCCTGGCGCGCGACCTGTGACACGTTGCACATGTACGCGCAGATCGTCGGGAAGATCCGACTGGCGCTCGCTCCGGCCGAACCGGAATGGGCGCACGTCGCGCTCTACGTCACCCCGCTGGGTTTGACCACCGGGCCGATCCCCTACGAGGGCCGTACTTTTCAGATCGATTTCGATTTCATCGGACACACTCTGGATATCGCGGACAGCGATGGCCGGACGCATTCAATTCCGCTCGTCCCGCGGAGCGTCGCCGCGTTCTATCGCGAGTTGATGGCGGCACTAGAGGCGCTGCAGATCGACGTCCGCATCTGGACGATGCCGGTCGAAGTCGCGCACCCGATCCGCTTTGAAGACGACCAGACGCATGCGTCGTACGACCCCGAATCGGCCAGGGACTTCGCGCGCGCGCTCACGGCCGTCGATACGGCGCTTGCCGAACACCGGGCTCCGTTTCGCGGCCGGCACACGCGCGTGCAGTTCTTCTTCGGCACGTTCGATCTTGCGTACGCGCGCTTCTCCGGCCGCCCCGCGACCCCGCCGAGCCAGGACGTCATCATGAAGAACGCGATGGACGCCGAGGAGATCTGCGTCGGCTTCTGGCCGGGCGACGATCGCTTCCCCGAACCAGCCTTCTGGTGTTACGCCTATCCGAAACCGGCCGGCGCCGAGAAGCTCGCGATCCAACCGTCGGCCGCGTTCTGGAGCGAGGAGATGGGCGAGTTCGTGCTTCGCTACGAAGACGTCCGCAAGTCCGACGATCCGGCCGCCGCCGTGCGCGCCTTCCTCACGAGCACGTTCGAGGGCCTCGCGCAACTCGCGCGCTGGGGCGACGCCTAGCCGAAAAGCGAACGGCCCACCGTAAGGCGGGCCGTTCGTTTCGTCGGAGCCGCCGGAGCGGCCGGGCCGACTAGTGGAAGCGCGCGAGCTTGACGCTGGTGGCGCCAAGCGCTTGAGCCAGGTCGTAGTGCGCCTGATTCGCGATCAGGTGATAGTTGGCGTCGGCGGCGACGCCGTACTTGGCATCGATGTCGTCCATCACCGCTTCGTGGATCTTATTGGTGATGAGGTGATCCAACTGGACGCCTTCGTAATAGGTACCGTTCACCAGGCCAAGCCCGACGATGCGCTTCGCCAGCGTGGCGCCGTGCAGCATCGGCTTCGGGAACTTGACGCCTGCATTCGTGGCGATCCGAACCGCGTCGTTCACTGCGAAGTTCTGAACCGTGACGAACGACGTGACGTTCGCAGCGCCGTACTGCTTGGTCAGCTTGGCGACCTCGGCGTTCGCGACGTTCGAGCCGGCCAGCGCCGCGAGGGCCGTAACGATCGAGAAGTGGCCCGGCGCACCGCCGGCGGTCACCAGTGAGATCGCGGCCTGCAGATCGGGCGCTCCCTTATAGGTGACGCCGTCGCCGCCCATCAGGCCGATCGGCATTCCGTGATCGGGACCGGATTTTATCAACACCATCTTCGACTTCATCATCATCGGCGAGGCGCCGGCGCTGCCGGTGCCTGCCAACAACGCCGCGATGGCGACGAGCGGCAACAGGGTATTCTTGGTCATTATTCCTCCGAGAACGCAATAGGATGATTGCGCAGTAGGTCTGACCTATACCCGGGCGCGCGCCACACATCGCACTAGTAGTATTAGCGGCGTAGCTCGCCTGCGTAGTCCGCCTCGTAGCGGTCGCGAAGCGCTTCACGCACGCGATCGGTATGCTCGGACTTCGGGCGCACGGCGATCAGGATCCCGCCATCGCGCAGACCTTGCTCGTAATCCTTCGCGCGCTTTTCGCCGACTCCGAGGCCGATCAGGCCGCCCAGGATTCCGCCTGCGGCGCCGCCGACACCGAGACCCGCGAGGGCTGCGGCCAACGGTCCGATCACCAGCGGCGCGGCGATGCCGCCCGTTCCGACGATCGCGGCCACGCCGCCGGTCGCCGTCAGCCCGGCGACGATCGCTCCCAACAGACCACCCGCGACCGCGCCGGTCGCGATGCCTTCGGTCGTCTTCGCACCGACCTCGTTTGCAAATGCTTTCTCGCGCGTCTTATCGTCCATCATGACGCTGATATCGTTCTGACCATAGCCCAGACCGTTCAAGCGATCTACCGCACTCTCGGCCTCGGCCCGATCGAAATACATGCCGGTCTCGAATTTGTCGTCCATTGTTTCACGTACCTTTCTAGTATCGGAGTTCCATGTTCATACCCAAAACGGATGCACTAAAGCAGACTCTGCATGTGCGACGGATCGTCCGAACCTGGGTATGCTAGCGCTAGCCGTGGATATGGATACGCCGCTCTCCGACTGGACTTTCGAAGCGCCCGACGCGAGCGCTGCCCTGCTCGCGCGTCCCGCATATCGCGCATATCTGCGCGCACGTGCGGACGGCGAACGTTCGGATCTGGCCGGCGCAGAGTTGATCTACGCCGAACTGGTGGCCAACGTCGTCCGGCACGCCCCCGGTCCGATCAGGATCATCGTCGCATGGCAGCAGGACGGGCGCGCCACGCTTTGCGTGCGCGACAGTGGTAGCGGATATAATCCCGCCGCCGCCATCTCCCGAGACGAACTCGCCGAAAGCGGTCGCGGGCTCATCATCGTCGCGTCGATCGCCAAGCGCATGTTCGTCTCGCGCTTCGATGACGGGGCGGCGGTGACGGCCGTCCTTCCGGTCGTGCGCGCCCCGATCGTTCTGGGTACGAGCACGGCTATGAGCGAGCATCGCATGGAACACGCCGATCACAAGGTCGCGAAGCCCTTGGACGAGATCCCCGCGAGCCAAGGCGGGACGGCGGGCGTTCCGATCGAGTGATGATCCACTAATACTACTAAGCCGTTACATCCGATTCGGTGGGTACAGCGTTCTCGAATCTGTAGACACACTGAATCGGAGGCTCGATGCTGCGCTGGATACGCGCCTGGTCCGCTCTGGTCTCGCTCGCGACGCTCTGCGTCGCGCCGGCATTCGCGCATCCGCTCGGGAACTTCACGATCAACCATCTCGCGCGCGTCACGAGTGCGCCCGCTGCTCTGCACGTCCGCTACGTCTTGGACATCGCCGAGATCCCGACGTTTCAGATCGGCCAGACGCGCGGCGTCGGCGTCGCCTGGAGCGCGGCCCAGTTGCAATCGTGGGCGAACGATGAGATTCCGACGGTCGTATCCGCCTTTCATCTCTCCGTAGACGGAAAACCGCAGCCGTTGCGACCCGGGCAAGCCAGCGCGCGCGTCCGACCCGGTGCCGGCGGCCTTCCCATCCTTTACTGGGTCGGGACCTTTTCCGTACCGGTCGCTGCCGGCGCACCGCACGCGATCGCTATCGACGACGCCGTCTATGCGGATCGCCGTATCGGCTGGAAAGATCTGGTCATCGGAACGGAGACCGAGCCGACGCAAGAACTCCAGGTCTACCCGAGCGCGCTGATCGGAACGCCGCGCCGGATCAATGCCGCGACCTTTTCCATCGCCGCGAGCGGTACGATCGCGAACGTCGCGCGCACCGAAGACACGACCGAGCAGATCGCCTCGGCGCCGTCGTTCGTCCCGCAGACGATGCTCTCGGACATGTTCTCGAATCCGCACCAGACGCCGCTCTTCATCTTGCTCACCATCCTGGCCGCCTTCGGCCTGGGCGCATTGCACGCGGTCGAGCCCGGCCACGGCAAGGCGCTGCTCGCATTCACTCTGGTCGGCGCTCGCGCGACCGGGAAGCAAGCGCTGATCCTCGCGCTCTCGCTCACGTTCGCGCACACCGCCGGCGTTCTGCTGCTCGGCGTCGTGCTCTACTTCGCGGCCGGCTTCGTCTCCGAGTCGATCTATCCGTGGATCAACCTGGTCTCGGGCGTCGCCATCGCCATCATCGGCGCCCGCACCTTGCAGCGCTATATCGCGACCCGGCGCGCCGTCTCGCATCAGCACGCCCACCAACACGACGGCGCGCAAGCGCATTCGCACGACCACGACCACGGGCACCTCGGTGATTCCGAACACGGCCACAGTCATGCCATTCCGGGCGCCCAGCCGCTCACGTTTCGCAATGCGATCTGGGCCGCTATGAGCGGCGGCATCGCACCTTGTCCGGCCGCCATCGTCGTGCTCCTGGCCGCGCTGCGTCTGCATCAGGTCGGCTACGGGGTCTTCATCATCGTCATCTTCAGCTTGGGCCTGGCCGCCGTCTTGAGCGGCCTCGGCATCGCGGTCGTTCACGGCTCCGCCCTGCTCTCGAAGCACTCGGCCTACGCGCGCTTCGTCCCGTACGGCCCGCTCGTCTCGGCCAGCGTCATCTCCATCATCGGTGCGTGGCTACTCGGACAGGGCTTCACCCAGACGGGCGTCCAGGCGCCTTCCATCCTGCTCGCGGCGATCGCGCTTGCGGCCATCGCCGGGTACGCGTTCGCGCAACACGGCCACACCCACGTCCACCACGCACACGCGGAGGCCAAAGCATGATCTTCACCGGCGCGTTCACTGTATTCGCCCTCGGCCTGCGTCACGGCGCCGACCCCGACCATCTGGCCGCGATCGATAACATGACCCGTAACTCGGCTCGCAAACAACCGTTTCTGAGCCGCTTCATCGGCACGATCTTCGCCGGCGGTCACACCGTCATGGTCCTCGCGATCGCCGCCCTGGTCGGCTATCTCGGCTCGCGCTTCACCGGCCACGGTGCGCTCATCGAGACGATCGGCACCTGGGTCAGCATCGTCGTGCTACTGTTGATCGCCGGCCTGAATCTTCGCCAACTCCACAACGGCGTGACCGATCGAGTCGAAGGCGCCAAGACCCGCCTTCTACCCGCGTTCTTACGGAATGCCGAGAGTCCGTGGGTCGCGCTTCCGGTCGGCCTGCTCTTCGGCTTCGGCTTCGAGACCTCGAGCCAGATCGCGGCCTACGCGGTCGCCTTCGGCGCCGACGCCGGCGTGCTCGGCGCACTCCTGGTCGGTTCGATGTTCAGCCTCGGGATGATCTGCACCGACACGCTCGACTCGGTGTTGATCCACCGCATGGTCACCTACCGCGCCGGCCGCCTCCCGCACATCATGCGGGTCTGGATCTGGTCCGTCACCATCTTCGCGATCGCCGTCGCGCTCTACGAGCTCGTACAACTCTTCGGGGTCCGACTTCCGGTCAATGATTTGACCGTCAGCGGGATTCTCGTCGTGACCCTCCTCGCAGTCTTTGCGTGGATCTACCTCGCGATGCGTTCATCCGAACGCACCGCACTCGCCATGGAGCAACTACCGTGAACAAACGCTCGATCGGCGTGGGTGCAGCTATCGTCGCAGTAATTGCGGCGGTCACGCTCTACTCCGCCCATCCAACCCGCGCGTCCGATCACCAGGACTCGCCCTCGACCACCGCCCGTCCGGGCGCGGACATCACCGACCCGTACTTCTTCCCGAGCCCGACCAATCCGGCCAACGTCGTGGTCGTCATGAACGTCCATCCGTTGATACCGACTGGCCAGGGTCTCTCGACCTACTTCGACCCGGGCGTCGTCTATCAGATGAACTTCGACACCACCTCCGAGAACAGCGGCGCGTTCCCGGCCGCGACCATCACGCGCAACGAAGTGATCCAGTTCGTGTTCGGCGCGCCCGGTCCGAACCAGAGCTTCCTCGTCTACGGTCCGGCCGCCGCGCCGACCACGACCTCGAGCACGACGCTGGTCGCCCCCCTCGGTGCCGGCACGATCAATGCTGCGGAGACGCTCGGGAGCGTCCAGGTCTTTGCGGGGGCTCGCGAAGATCCGTTCTTCTTCGACCTCGCGCAGTTCTTGAAGATCCTTCCGGATCGTAACGCGGGCAGCACGGCGACCAGCTGTTTGCCCACGCCGCTCGGCGGCAACAACACCTGCCCGACCGGTTGGAATGCGGTCGGCAGCGACACGCTCAAGGGCTACAACGTCCTCTCGCTGGTCGTCGAACTGCCGCGCACGATGTTGCGCGCCGGCGGCGGCCCGAAAATCGCTTACTGGGCCTCGACGCACACGTCGAGCGGAAACTAGGAGTTCGGCATGCATCACACTTACAGTAAGCTCGGCGTGATCGCCCTGTGCGCGACGCTTGGCCTCGCGGCGTGCAACGGCACGTCCGGCGGCACCCTTCCCAACGGCGGCGGCGGCGGCGGAACCGGCAGCGGCCTCGGCGCGGGCCCGTACCAGCAACTCGACCGCCTCAATCGTCCGGCCGTCAACGAGGTCTTCGCGACCTACGCACAACACGATGCGAACAATCGCGACCTCCCGTCCGCCGATGCGGCGACCATCAAACCGCAGATCGTCTCGTTCATGACCAACGTCGCGGGGCGCAGCGCCGCCACCGCCAACTTCGTCGGAACCGTGCTCACGCCGGACGTCCAGATCGCCGACATGAGCGGCACCAGCCTCTCGTGCATCGGCATGGCGCCGGGCGCGTGCAACGACTACCTCGGCGTCGAGACCGGCGGCGCGACCCAAGCTCCGGCCGGCCTCACCCCGTTCGGCGGACGCGCCCTCACCGACGACGTCGTCGCGATCTCGCTCGGCGTGATCTTCGGACCCACCGTCAGCGCCCTCGGCGGCGCACCCAACGACAATGCCGAGCAGGACGGCCGCGCCGATGCGGGTTTCCCGTCCGGCTTCCGCCCGAATCTGACGAACGACAACGTCAGTTGGCAGACCGCCCCCAAGCACTTCACCGCGACGTTCCCCTACCTGGGCGCGCCGCAGTAAAGGCTGACTCCAATCATCCGTATTCGGAGTTGGATGGTCGTTGCAGCGATCGCCCTGGTGGCGATCGCTGCTTGGCCATACCTCGGAGCCGGGCGCGCGAGTGCGTCGCGCGCCTACTTCGCCCCGGTCCTTCCGGATTATAGCTTCCGCGATAAGACCATCGCCTTCTACGAAAAGCGCGTTCGCGACGACACTCAGGATCAGATCAGCGCGCGCCTTCTCGCCGGTGAATACATGCAGCGTTATCGCGAGCAGCAAGATGTCGGCGATATCCTCCGCTCGATCCATCAGAACCAGCGCGCACTCGTTCTCCAACCGCAGAACGCCGGCGCCACCTTTGCAGGCCTGGCCTCGGCGCAGACCGCGCTTCACCACTTCTCCGCCGCCCTCGCCCTCGAACGCAAGGCACACCTCGAGAGTCCATTCGACTCCAATGCGCCCGCCCAGATGGCTTCGCTCGAGATGGAACTCGGGCATTACGATGTGGCCGATCGCGACCTGACCGTCGCGCATCGCCTGGCCACCACGCCGACCATCGACTCGGTCCAGGCACGTTACGACGAACTGAACGGAAAGCTCGAAGGGGCCCGCGCACTGATCGCCCGAGCGATGATCCGGAGCGACGACGTCAGCGACAACTCGGCGCAGGGCCGCGCCTGGTATCACTTCCGAGCGGGCGAACTGGCCTTCTCATCCGGTGCCGTAGACGAAGCCAAGGCCGACGAACGCGAGGCGCTCGTTATCTTCCCCGGCTTCGAGATGGCCTATCGCGCGCTCGCACGCTTCTGCTGGGCGACCAAAGACTGGAACGGCGCGATCGATGCGGCCACCAAAGGCGTCGCGATCATCCCAGAACCCGAGACGCTCGGCTATCTCGCGGACGCGCAAGCAGCCCTCGGACAGACCGAAGCTGCGAAGCAGACGCAAGGCTTGATCTTCGCGGTCGAACGCGTCGGCAACGCCTACAACATCAACGATCGCCTCCTCTCGGTCTACTACGCCGAGCACGGCATCCGTCTCGAGGATGCCTATGCGATCGCCCAGCGCGAGGTTCGCTCTCGCGGAGATGAGGTTTACGCGCAGGACACGCTCGCCTGGGCCGCTGCCATGGACGGCAAATGGGCCGTCGCCGACGCCGCCGCCAAGCGCGCGACCCGCCTGAACACGCAAGATCCCCGTATTCTCTTCCACGCCGGCGCGATCGCCGCACACTTCGGCCGCACCGGAGAGGCGCGTACGCTTCTGCAGGCCGCGCTACGGCTCAACCCGACCTTCGACCCGTTCTACGCCGAGCGCGCCTCGACGATGCTCCGGGCGAGCGATTCGAGGTCCTCGCCGACGGTGGTCGGCGCGCTCGTCACGGCCGGCCCTTGAACCTGATCGTCAGGATCGCCACGTCGTCGAATGACGCGCGAGAGAGCACCGCGTCGCGTAACGCGTGCGCCGGACTCATCGCTTCGGCCACCTCGACGCGCGCGAGCGCCTCGCGGACCGAGCGTTCGCCCTCGATGACGTTGCGCGTCGCTTCGGTCAATCCGTCGGTGTAGAGGACCGCGATCGATCCCGGTTCGAGGGTAAAGCTCTCCGTGCCGCGCGTCGTGCGCACGGGCATCCCGAGCGGAACGCCGTTGGTGTGGATCTCGGTCACCGTGCCGTCTGCTAGACGTACGAACGGCGGCGAATGGCCGGCGCTCGAATATGCCAGCTCGCCGGTGGCGGGGTCGAGCACCGCGACGAACGCCGTGATCAAGATGTTCGCTTCGTACCGCTCGAGCAGCCGGTCGAGACAGGCGAGCAGTTCGTGCGGCCGCGTCTCGACCAGGGCCAAGGCCCTGAGCGACTGGCTGACTTTCCCCATCCATACGGCAGCATCGAGCCCGTGACCGCCGACATCGCCGATCGAGATCACGATCCGGCCATCGTCGATCGCGAAGGCGTCATACCAATCGCCGCCGACCAGGTCGCGATCGTCGGCTGCTGCGTAGAGCGCGTCCAATTCTACGTTTGCGTGGCGCGGCAGGTACTGTGGCAGTAAGGCGTGTTGGAACGTCTGGGCGATATTGTGCTCTTGTTCGTAGCGGGCTTCGTCGCGTTCCGATGCGGCCGCGCTCGCGCGCGAGACCTCGCGTTCGCTCGCGATCGCCCGGGCCGCCGACATGCGCAGCTCCATCTCGTCGGTCACGATGGCGGCGAGCGTCATCAGCGCCTGCTTCTGTCCCTCCGACGGAATGCGCGGTTCGCGGTCCAGCACGCAGAGCGTGCCGAGGTTGTAGCCTTCGCGCGTCCGCAGCGGCGCGGCTGCATAGAACTGCAAGCCGAAGGCGCCGGCCACCAGGGGATTGGCCAACGTACGCGGATCCGAACGCGCGGCCTCGACCACATACGGGGTGTCCTGCAGAATGGCCGACGAGCAGAGGCCCGGATCGCGTGGGATTTCGGTCACGTCGCCGAGCCCGTATCGCGATTTGAACCAGATCCGATCCTCGTCCACGATGGTCACGAGCGCGATCGGTGCATCCAGCATGTTGGCCGCAAGCGCGGTGATCCGGTCGAACGTCCCGTCCGGCGGTGTATCCAGGATATTGAAACGTCGCACCGCGTCTAAGCGGTTCGCTTCGGTCGCGCCGTCCTGGAACGGCCCGGCATGGATCATCGACTGCAATGGAGGTTCAGCCACCGCGTGGATAGAGAAGGATCATGGTCACAGTCTGGGCCTAGACACGGCGGTTGGCTGTACGCTTTTTACCTTACCGCGAGCGCCGCAGCGAGACGCCGTTCGCGCGGAAGTGCTCCGCGATTCCGTCGGCGGGCGTCTGTGCGAAATACTGCGCGACCGCATGTTCGACCACCGCAGACACCGAGACGCCATGGGCTTCGCGGATCACCGCGAGCCGGTCGGCCAGGGAGCGCGAGACGGTCACCGTCAGCCGCGTGAAAATCGTTGTAGTTGCCATAGACTCGCCGGAGGAACGCACGAGCGGCCCGAGTGGATGTGTTCGTTTCGGGAAATATCAATGGTATGCAAGCAGCCGCATCGGCGGAGGGTCCGAGCTAAAGAGCTTTCGGAGGCCGCAACATCCCGCTGAACTGCTCGCGCGCGACGCCGTAGCACTCGCAACTGCTCTCTTCGAGTCCGTTCCGGTCGAGGATTTGGATCCTGCCATTGCCGTAATCGATGAAACCCGCGCGCCGTAGGGTGGAGAGCGCGATCGAGACGCCGGAGCGGCGACTCCCGAGCATCATCGCCAGGTATTCATGCGTCAGGTGGATCGTCTCGCTATCGACGCGATCGTTCGACATCAGCAACCAGCGGCTGCAGCGCTCGTAGACGCTATGCAGACGATTGCAGCCGGCCAGCTGGCCGAGGAAGTTGACGTAGCCCTGAAAGAACCGATCCAGCAACGCCCGGAAGTTCGGGTTCGCGTTACGTACGCGGTGGAACGCTTCGGCGGAGAGCTTGATCACCGTGCCCGGTACCTGGCAGAAACAATCGTTCGCGGTCGTCCGCGCGCCCATCAAGAGCGGGACGGCCGAGCAGCCCTCGCGGCCGATCGTACCGACCTCGATCATGCCGCCTTCCTTCATCCGGGTTACGACCGAGAGCACGCAGTCGATCGGGAAGTAGACTTCGTCGATGACGGCTTCCGCCACGTAGATCGGGTCCCGGACCTTCAGTTCGATGATCTCGCCCTCGCGGACGAACTCGTCGAGGTCGCCCGGCACCAGACCGCGCAGGATGGCGTTCTCGCGTAACAACTCGAGAGAAAGATCAGCCGGACTTCGGGGGGGGCTCTTCAGCAAGGGTGCGGCTCCGCAAACAGATATCCTGTACCAGCCCTTTGGAAGTGCCGCCCGACTCTCCTGTGTAAAAAACGTACCAAACCGCTAGAACGTCAGCCCTATTCCGACATACGGACCCCGGCGGACGAGTTGGGTCAGCGGGGCGTTTCCGGCGTTCCGGCTCTGATCGCCCATATAGCCGGCGGTCAGGAAGACCGGTGACGGATTGGACGCCTTGAGGGTCAGGCCGACGTCGTAGCGGACCACATGGTAGGCCAGGTCGTAGTGGGTACCGCCCGATGCGAACGACCCGCGCAGCTCCGGGTAATAGTAGTAGCTGCCGTAGAGCGAAAACGTCTGATCGGTATCCGCGAGCTTCTCGAGACCGATCCCGTAGCCGCGCAAGCGCGGATAGCCGTCGTTGGCCGCGCGTTGCAGATAGCTGACGCCGAGATAGAGACGCGGTTCGAGCGCCCGGATGCCGGCCCGCACGTCGAAATCGTCCTCGTGGAGTTGCCCGGACGGCACGAATGCAAAGCCCGATCCGCCCGGAATCGCCGGTACGGCGTCGCCTAGGTAGTGGTAGTAGCCGTAGCGGCGATAGTCGACGCCGACCATACCGGTCAGCGTATTGCCCGCGATCGGGAACTCGAGCGCGGCCCGCGCGAACGCGCTCTTGTAACGGTCGCCGACCGCACAGTTCCCGACGTAGGTGAACGCGTTGCAGACGGTTGCCGGAATCTGGTATCCGCCCGAGACGTAGTGGACGTATTTGATCAGCGGTGGCAGGGCCGGCGGAATCGTGACGTAGGTATCCGCCGAAGTCGCAGCCGGCGCGGGCGTGCTCTGGCTCTGCGCCAGAGCGGGTACGGCGGTGGCGATCCCAGCCGCGAAGACGGCGATGACGAGAGTTCGATAGTTCATCAGGATTCCTATTACTGCGGTGCGCCGACGTACGGGAAAGTGTTGGTGGTGTGCTTGGCCGCCGGGGTGGTGTTGTCGCTGGTGAGACACGGCGTCTCGCGATTGTCCTCCGGTGCGAGGCCGAGTTTGGGAACCAGGCTCCCGAAGATCGCGCCGAGCGAGAGATCGATCACCGGGCTTGCGAGATCGCGCCCGCCGAAATGGCGGTACGGATCGCCGAGCGCCTTCTTGATGCCATAGATGCCGGCGGGCGGCACGGCGCGGATGACCGCGATCGGGAAGCCGCTCTTGCCGTTGGTCTCGACGGCGAGGTAGCGGGCCGGTCCGGCCGCAGCCAGATCGGCCGTGATCGTGTCGGGGATGAGCGTGTGCACGAGCGCGTTGGCGATCGCTTCGGAGCGCCCGGCGCCGGTCGGTTTCGGGCGCATCACGAACGCCTTGATCGAATCGGCCAGGACCTGATCGTCGAGGATGTCGCTCTTGTTCGTGATGTCGTGAAGCTTGAAGTCTTCGGTCGCTTCTTTCACCGCCGGACGCGCGAGACGTTCGACCTGCGTGTAGACGGCCTTGTCGTCGCTCGCATCGTTCTGGCCGAGCGAGGTCGTCGCCCAGATGTGGATCACCGGCAGGTTTCCGCGTGCATCAGCGAAGATCTTGCGCGGTAGTTCGACGACCAGCGAGAGCACGTTGTAGCCGATCAGGAAGTCTTTCGCATCCTTACGGAAGCATGCTGCCGTCGGAGCCGGCGGGTTCGGCTGGTTCGCAACGCTCCGGTCCGGAATGATCTTGAAGAACTGCGAGAGATCGAAGTAGAACGGGTCTTCACGCGGCCCGGCAAACGCGCGGATGCCGCCCGTCAACGCCGCCGTCTGGTTATAGCCGATCGTGCCGGTCGGAGCGACGAACGTGGATCGAACGCCTTGCATATTCGGCGCGGCCGGCCCATACATCTGGATGGTCTGATCCGCGCCGGTACCGGACGCCTTGAACTGCAGCACCATGCGGGCATGATAGTCGTCGCCTTCGGCGATCTTGAACTGATACATCACGCCCGGATCGAAGAAGACGCTCGTCCCTTGTCCCGACGGGATCAGCGGATGGACGTCCATCGTCAGGACGACGTTGTCGCTGTTCTCCGGACTCGGATACAGGAAGACGTCGGTGATGTCGGTACCGGGGCGCCCGACGGTCAGCGGCGAGTCCTGATGGTCGGAACTTCGCGCGATCCGGTTCTGATATAATGCAAAAGCGGCTACGAGCGCGATGATCGTGAGCGCCCCCGCGGCAAGACGGGTAAGTTTCATGGTCTATCCAATTCGGACGAAGCGGTTGTTAGATCGGATATTCCCGGCCGTAGTATGACTATCGGATCGGATGCCTACGTAAAAACCGTACAGACGGGTCCCGCTCTTCCCACGACCATGAAGAGTGACTCCCGAAAGGAGCGATGCGTGATCGAGCGCGCCCAACAGGTCGTGCGGATTTCGCTCCACGGCAAGGTCGACTCCTCATCGCGTGAGGACTTCCTCGCGTTGCTCGCGCCGGCCGAGGCAGCCGACACCGTGATTCTCGACTTGTCGAAGACGGAACGTCTGGACTCGTTCGCGCTCGGCCACTTGGTCAGACTGACCGCCACGCTCTCCGCCCGCGGTGCCGGCGCGATCCACCTCATCGGCGTTCAGCCGCACATTCGACATCTGCTTTCGATCACCGGACTCGATCGGATGTTCGCCCTCGAATCACACCAGAGTTAGGTAACCACTCCATTTCGCACGCCCCGCTCGGGAACCGCATCCTGGATGCGCTTCCGGCCCTCGACTTCTCTTCGCTTCTCCCGACGCTCGAACACGTCTCGCTCAAAGCCTACGATATCGTCTATGAGGCCGGCGAACGCTTGGCCACCGTCTATTTTCCGACCACCGCCGTCCTCTCGGTGCTCACCATCATGCGCGACGGCGCCGCCGTGGAGATCGGGACGTTCGGTCGCGAGGGCCTCTCGGGAGCCCAGCTCGTACTGGGCGGCGAGAGCACCCCCAGCCGGCTGATCTGCCAGGTCCCGGGCGACGCCTATCGCATGTCGGTCGCTTCCTTCTTACACGCATTCGAAACGAGCGCGACCCTCCATCGGCTCGCGACCCGCTACACCGAAGCGCTCTTCAATTTCATGGGACAGTCGATCGCCTGCAATCGCCTCCACGGTGTCAACGAACGTTGCGCGCGCTGGCTACTCCTGACCCACGATCGCGTCGACGGCGACGAATTCGAGCTCACCCAGGAATTCCTCGCGATCATGCTCGGCGTGCAGCGACCGGTCGTCAGTCTCGCAGCCGCCGCGCTCCAGCACGCCGGTTTTATCCGTTACCGTCGCGGACACGTCCAGGTCCGCGATCGCGCCGGGCTCGAGTCCGCGGCCTGCGAGTGTTATGAGATCAACGCCCGGGAGTTCGCGCGAATCCTTGCCTGAGGCCGGCTCTGTAACCTAGCGGACGGAAGCGCCCGAATCGACCTGCTATGCATTACGCGTAGTCTTGCAGGTCGCGCTTCGCGTCGGCTGGCCCGGACGCCGCCCCTACCGCAGGAGCACCTTGACCCGTTCCGTCACCGGGAATCGGATTCTCGACAGCATTCCCGACTCCGAGTTCGCCGCACTCGCGGCGTGGCTCAGACCCTCGACTCTCAAGTCCGGCGAGATCCTCTACCAGCCACACGAGCGAACCGCCCGCATCTATTTCCCGACCGGTTGCGTGCTCTCGGTCATCACGATCATGCAAGACGGCGGCGCCGTCGAGATCGGGACGGTCGGTCGTGAGGGCATGAGCGGCGCGCACATCATCCTCGGCGCCCAGCACATGCCGAGCCAGATGGTCTGTCAGGTTCCCGGCGACACCCTGAGCATGTCGATCGAAGAGTTCGAGCGGGCGCTCGAGACCGGACCGTCGCTCCGCTCGTTCGCGCGTCGCTATACCCGCGCGCTCTACAACTTCATGGGTCAATCCGTCGCCTGCAATCGCCTCCACGAACTCGAGGAGCGCTGCGCGCGCTGGCTCGCGCTCACCCACGACCGGGTCGACTCCGACGAATTCTCGCTCACCCAGGAGTTTCTCGCGATCATGCTCGGCGTCCATCGCCCGAGCGTCAGCATCGCAGCCGGAGCTCTCCAGCAGGCGGGGTTCATCCGCTACAGCCGCGGACGCGTCGTGGTCACCGACCGCGTCGGCCTCGAGGACGTCGCCTGCGAATGCTATCGCTTCGGCGCGAACGAGTTCGAGAAGGCCCTCAGCCCCGAATAGTCCTACTCGATCCGCAGCGTAAGGATCGCGACGTCGTCGGAGGATGCGCCGAGACGCAGTGCATCGTGAAGCGCATGCGCGGGCCGCTCCGACCGGTACACCTCGGGCCTCGCGATCGCCTCGGCCAGGGCCCGCTCTCCCGCGCGGATGTCCCGCGATTGCTCGAGGATCCCATCCGTGACGAACGCGATCAGGTCGCCTGAGCGCAGCGCGACGATCTGCGTCTCGGGTTCGGATTCCGTGCGCAGACCGAGCATCAATCCACCCGGCGCGAACGGCGATGAAACGACGCGCTCGTCTCGGAGCAAGACCGGCGGCGGATGCCCCGCCAACGCGCAACGCAATATCCGCGTCTTCCGATCTAGCACGGCGACCAGAGCCGTAGCGAGCGCCTCCGGGTCGTCGAGCCGAAGCGTGCGATCCGCGATGTCCAAGATCCGGGTCGGCTCAGACTGCATCATCGCGGCCGCGCGCATCGACTGGCGGATCGAACCCATGGTGACGGCCGCCCCGAGCCCGTGCCCCATGACGTCCCCGATCGTCAGGACCACCTGGCCGCCCGCGATCTCGAATGCGTCGTACCAATCGCCGCCGACGTTCGCATCGGTACTCGCCGGCACGTAGATCGAATCGAACGAAAGACCGCCCACGATCGGGAGTTGTCGCGGGATCGCGGCGGTCTGAAGCGTCGTCGCCACCAGCAGTTCGCGCTCGTACCGGCGCGCGTGGAGCAACGACGAGGCGACCCGACGGCCGATCTCTTCTGCAAGCGAGACGTCGTTCTGGTCGTAGTCGTAGCCGCGCCCGGAGGCCAGGCTGAGCGTGCCGATCGCCCGATCTCCGCGCATCATCGGGACCGTCACGATGGTCGTGATGCCGAGCGCTTGCCGAAGATCGGCGATCTTCTCTCCTCCGCCGCCCGTCCCGTCGTGCTCGCGGACGAGAACCGGCTCGCGGGTGCGCAACGCGATCGCGACCGGTCGATCCGGCGTACCGACCGGGTTCGCCTCCATCAACCGTTCGATCACCTCGACAGGTACCTGTCCGCGGTGCGCGCAGACGACGCGTCGAACCCGCCCATCGTCGTCGACCATGTCGAACAGGCAGTAGTCGGCGACGGTCCGCACGATCGCGTCGGCGATCTGCCGGAGGGTCTCGTCCGAATCGAACGATCCATCCAGCGACGTGCCGATGTCGGCGAGAAAGCGGAAGTAGCCCTCCGAGCGACGCTGATCGGTGATGTCGCGCGAGACCGCCAGCAACTTCGACGGAGTTTCGGCCTCGCCGGGGAGCGGCGTGACCACCACGTCCCACCATTTCGGCGCGCCGTGGAGGGTCGTAAAGAACCCCGTGAAGCGCGCGGGCGTCCCTGCCCGCGCCGTCGCGATCGCCGCAAGCGCACTCTCCCGATCGCCGCCCTTCCAGAAGTCCGGCCAATACGAACCCCGAACCGTCTCGAAGTCATCGATCCCGAGCAATTCCTGGCCGTCCTCGTCCATCTCGAGTAGCCGGCCCTCGAGATCGAGGACCTTGATACACGAGGAAGAGTAGTTCACAAGGGCGCTGCGAACGCCACGATCTCACCGTTCTCGCGATGGTTCGTCCAGAAGCGCGTGCCGTCGTAGGCGAGCGCGCGCCCCGCGAACGGGACCCGCGCGAGATCCTTGCAGATCGGTTTCTCGCCGTGCGCGTCGACCCGCGTCAACCAGTAGTCGTTCGAGTCTTCGTCGTCGGTCGTGAGCAGATAGAACTTCCCCCCGACGACCACCTGACCGCAGATGCCGTGCGGCACCTCGATCGTGCGCGTGACCGCGCCTGCATCGTCGACCCGCAGGACGCGCTGCTTGTACCACTGACTGATGTAGAGCGACTCGCCGTCGAAGCCCAGTTGCGAGCCCGAGTCCTCAGGGCATCGGAACGAGCCCGTATCTTTGAAACCGTGTCCCGGAACGAAGCGCTTCACGTAGCGGTCGTCGTCCGGTGCCGTGCCGATCAAAACGCGCAGTTCGTCGCCGACGACGGTCATGCCCCAGGGCTTGCCGGGCGCCTGCACTTCCTCGGAGACGGTCCAATGCGCGGTGTCGATCGCATACAAGCGCTCGGTCTCGATCGACCCCATCCAGAGCGAAGTTCCGTCAAAGGCCAGCGACTGGGGGCGCGGCGCGGGCGAGGGCAGCCGCAGAAGTTCTTGCACGTCGTTCATGCCCGAGGGGTTAGCGTTGGCAGAGGCAACCCCTCTCCGCGTAGAACCTGACCGCATGCTTCTGCTCGGTATCGAAACGTCGTGCGACGACACGGCCACCGCCGTCGTGCGGGACGGGCGCGACGTGCTCGCCTCGGTCTCGACCAATCAAGACGCCTTCCATGCGAAATACGGCGGGATCGTCCCCGAGATCGCGAGCCGCCAACACGTCGCGCTGCTCTCGGCCGCCGTCGAAGATGCGCTCGACCGCGCCGGCACCTCGCTCGAGGCGATCGACGGCATCGCCGTCACCCGCGGACCCGGTCTGATCGGCAGCCTGGTCGTCGGCGTCGCGTCCGCCAAAGCGCTGGCGTTCGCCACCGGCAAGCCGCTCTACGGCGTGAACCACTTGCACGGTCACATCTTCGCCGCATTCCTCGACCGCGCCGAGCCACCGCGCTATCCGTTTCTCACCTTGCTCGTCTCGGGCGGCCATTCGCAACTCGTGGTGGTCGAATCGCCGACCCGGATGCACGTCATCGGCCGCACCCGCGACGACGCCGCCGGCGAAGCCTACGACAAGACCGCTCGGCTGCTCGGCCTCGGCTTTCCGGGCGGCCCGCAGATGGACGCGCTCGCGCGCGAGGGCGATCCGAAGGCCTACGCGTTCCCGCGTCATCGGCCCGACGGCGATGCGCTCGACATGTCGTTCTCCGGGCTCAAGACGTCGGTCCGCTACTTCCTCGAATCCGACGCCGGTCGCGATGCCAAGCCCGCCGACGTCGCCGCGTCGTTCCAAGCCGCCGTCATCGACGTCCTGATCGCGCGCGTCGACGCGGCCTTCGCTCGCGCGCCGTACACCGGCGTGGTGCTCTCGGGCGGCGTCGCCGCCAACTCCGGGCTACAGTCCGCGCTGAAGGCCTGGGCGAGCAAGCACGGCGTCGACGCGTTCGTGCCGCCGCCGAAGTACTGCACCGACAACGCCGCCATGATCGCCGCCGCCGCCTACTATCAAGGCGAAGCTCTTCGGGCGGACCCGATGACGCTCTCCGCCGACCCGAACCTGCCGTTCGTCCTCGAACCAGAGGCAGCCTGATGCGCGGCATCGCCGCACTCGCGATCGGACTATCGCTCCTGGCCGGTTGCACGGATGCCGGCGCGCACCGATCCGCACCGCCGGACACGCTCCGTATCGCGCAACAGCGCGAACCGCGCTCGCTCAATCCCGCCCTCGAGAACGGCACGAGCGCGATGGAGTGGGGCGAACTGATCTTCCAATATCTCGTCAAGTACGACGACACCGGCAAACTGATCGGCGACGCCGCGGTCGCCGTCCCGACGCTCGCGAACGGCGGGATCTCGAAGGACGGCCTGACCGTCACCTATCATCTCAAGCCGGGACTGCGCTTCTCCGACGGCGTGCCGCTGACCGCAAGCGACTGCGTCTTCTCGGTCGACGCGATCCTCAACCCGAAGAACGACGTGCAGAGCCGCTACGGCTACGACCGGATCGCGCGCGCCGAAGCGCCCACCCCGACCACCTGCGTGCTCCATCTCAAGCAGCCGTTTTCGCCGCTGCTCACGCTCGTGATGGCGCCGCAAGGCTTCCCGATCCTGCCGAAGCATCTGCTCGCGTCGCTACCGGACTTCAACAGCATCCCGTTCGACCAGCAGCCGGTCGGGTCGGGTCCGTATCGGGTGCTCGCCTGGCATCGCGGTGACGGCGTCGAGCTTGAAGCCAATCCGCTCTACTATCGCGGCGCACCCAAGATCGCCCGCCTCACCATCTCGTTCGCGGCCGACTCCAACACCGCCATGAACCGCCTGCGCACGGGCGAGGTCGACGGCTTCTTCGACGACCAGAGCCGGACCGACTACGCCTACCTCAAAGCGATTCCCGGGATCGTCGCGAGCGCGACTCCGGTCAACGGGATCGGTTCGATCATCTTCAACACCGCCGACCCGGTCACGTCCGACCCGCGGGTCCGACGCGCCCTCGCGCTTGCCATCGATGTCAAGTCGATGATCGAGAAGACGTATCGCGGCGCGGTCGCGAGTGCCGGCGCCGGTCGCGGTCTGTTCATCTGGGCGTACGACCCGAAAGCCTATCCCGACGCGACCTACGACCCCGCCGCAGCCCGGCACTTGCTCGACGTTGCCGGTTGGAAAGCCGGGCCTGGCGGCATGCGCTTCAAGGACGGCAAGCCGCTCGAGGTCCTGTTCATCATCCAAGCCGCGACCCCCGGCGATGCCGCCATCGGCAGCGAGGTCCAGCAGTATCTCCACGCGGTCGGCGCGCGCGCGACCCTCAAGGCCTTCGAGATCACGCAGTACGTCGCGCCGGTCGGCCAAGGCGGCCCGGTCTACGGCGGCAAGTTCCAGATGGCGCTCTACCCGTTCACCAATGGCGACGATCCGGACACGACCGATCAGTTCGCCTGCAAGAACGTCCCGCCCGACGGCTACAACAAATCGCGCATCTGCGACCCGCGCATCGACGCCCTGCTCGAACGCGCGCGCACCACCTACGACCTGCGCGAACGGCAGGCGGCCTACACCGCGCTCGAACGCATCTTGGCCGACGAGATGCCGCTGTTGCTGCTCTATCAGGCCCGCGAGGTCAGCGCCTTCTCGACCCGCCTGCACGGACAGACGACCTCGCTCTCGACCGCCTTCTGGAATGTAGGCGCCTGGACGCTAGCTCCCGAAACGGCGTCGCCACGCTCATAACCAAGAGGGGTACGACGCGAACGCCGTACCCCTTGTAGTTCCCTAGGAACGGACGTGCCTAGAGCTTGATGTTCAGCTCGAAGTACGCCTGGATCGGGATGTTCAGGTTGAACGGTGCGTACGGATAGTCGAAGGCTTTCGGATATCCGAGCGTGCCGTTCGCCGCCTCATGCGACGAGTTTCCGAAGAAGAATCCTGCGCCGGGCTGCGTGCCCACGAAGGAGCCGGTATTGTCCGCGTAGCCGCAGACGTACTTGTTCGGTGCGAACGCGCTCGACCACGGCTGCTTCGACCCGCCGAAGCAACGGTTGTAGAGGTTCGCGATGTTCAGCGTTCCGGTCACGTGCGACGAGAAGTCGTACCGCACCTGAGCGCCGAGATTGAACTGCCACGGCTG
Organism: Vulcanimicrobiota bacterium; assembly: GCA_041690835.1. GTDB lineage: Bacteria > Vulcanimicrobiota > Vulcanimicrobiia > Vulcanimicrobiales > Vulcanimicrobiaceae > JALYSX01. Next base: position 26,036 of record JBEPVY010000004.1, read on the forward strand.
CGTGAACGCACCCTCGGCATCGAACTTCCCGGTGTACGGATCCGGGATCGCAAGATAGCCGTTGGGCGTGCCGAGCGACGCACCGCAGCTATAGTCGTTCGAGTACTGACCGGCCGTACCGGAGCCTGCGATCACAGGGAAACCGTTGTTCGGGGTTCCCTGATTCGAGGCACAGGTGCGCGGATCGGTGCCGATCACCGAGAGCGGCGTTCCGTACGTTCCGCCCGCTCCACCCTGTTGTAGGATGAAGTTCGGGGCGATCGCCAGCCGTCCGTGTTTGTACTGGACGAAGCCCGTGAAGACGTTCGGAGCCGTCGCGGTGATGACGCTCTCCCCGGCGGCCGCCGGGTACGCATCGCTCGGCGGCGCGTTCGGATAGGTCGAATAGAACCCGGTCCGGTTGAGCAACGGCTGCGTCGCCGCTGCGTAGTACGGGTTGCGGATCGAGTCGGCCGCGCATCCCGGATCGGGGCTGTTCTGCCCGATCGAGTCGACCGCGTTCGTCGAGTAGCATGCGGCCCCGCCGCCGGCCTGGGTCAGCTTGTTGTAGGCCGTGATGTAGTCGTTGATGCTATCGATCGCGTTCCGGCCGTTCGGGGCGTTCTCGTAGCGGATCTTGGCACTCGTGTAGGTGTACGAGATCGCACCGGAGATACCGTCGCGCGACGGATCGCCCTTCTGGATCTGGAACTCGACGCCTTGCGACTTCTGCGTTCCGAGGTTCACCGCCGAGACGAAGTTCGGACCGAGCGGTACCGAGATCGCCTGATGGGTGGTGTAGCGATAGAACGGAGAGAGCCGGAGCGTGATGTCCGTGCCCTTGAGGTGTTTCTCCAACGAGAAGTCATAGTTGTTGGAGGTCTGCACCGGATTGTCGTGGGCCGGATTGGTGAAGCCGAAGCCCCAGAAGCGCGCGAAGTCGGTGTTGGCGGCGCTTCTACCGTATGCGTTGAGGTACTGTTCGAACGCCGCCGGCGTCGGCTGCGTGTAGCGGCCGGCCGAGAAGCGCAGAACCGTATCCGGGTCGATCGTGTACGTGCCGCCGAAGCGCGGCGAGACCGAGGTATGCGAGAGTGTCGACGGGCTGACGGCGGTGAACAGTTCGTGGCCGCCTAAGCCATCGGGATGCACGCCCAACTGACCGGACGGTCCGGCCGGGCACGCCGCGCCCGGCGCGGTCGTGATCGGATTCGCCGGCGGCGGCGCCGTCGGGGAGATGGGCTTCAGGATCGGCTGAAGCGTGACCGGATCGTAGCAATAGATGTGCGCCGCCGCATTGAACCAGAAGTTCATCTCCGGCGTGTTCGAGCTTGGCAGATCGTATTGATACTTCTCGGCGCGGATGCCGATGTTCAGGTCTAGCCGGTCGTTCGGGCGCCACTCGTCTTCGAGCGAGACGTAGGTGAACTTCGGCACGACGGTATTGGTCGTCCCGACGCCGCCCGGCCGCGTCACGATATACGACGCGTTGGCCGCGCATGCGGCCGAAGCCGGAAGGTAGGCGCACGCCGTCTCCGGGTGGCCCGCCGTCGGACCGACCCCACCATAGGTCGGGTCCGCGACGTACGAACCGCCCGAGGTCGAGGAGAAACACGACGCCACGGCGCCGGTCGTGCGATTGTAGCAGTTCCCGGCCGCGTCGGCCAGACTGGTCGCGGGCGTCGCTTCATAGTTCGCCAGCCACGATTGGTTGTTGAACCGTCCGAGCGATGCGGTCACGTAGTTCGCGGTGAACCGGACCAGGTTCTGCGCATTGAGCTGATCCGCGACCTCGAACGAGAACCCGCGCGAATGCGTGTTCAGCTCGTAGTTCGAGGACGGCGCGCCGAATTGGCCGCCGACGAATCCGCCCGCCGTGCCGTAGACCAGCGAGGCGTAGTTCGGATTGTTCTGCAACCAGTCGGAGTAGAACGAGTAGCCGTAGATGCGCGCGTACGCATTGGAACCGAAGTTCTTCTGGTACTGCATCTTGACGATGCCCACGTCGTTCCAAGTCCCGCTGCGCGTGTCGACCGGGAGCGCCGAGTAGAGCGCTCGATTGGTCGGCGAGTTCGGGAAGTAGTACGGCGCCACGCTGGCCGTGTTGGCCGCCTGTCCGAACGACGTACCCTTCGCGAAGATGTAGCCGTCCTGATAGGCGAACGGCGATGCGCTGCCGGCCGTCGGACAGTGGTCGTTCGTGTAGACGCCGTTCGCGTAGGTCTGGAAGAAGCACGCCAGATCGGCCACGTTGGGCGAGAAGAAATTGAACTCACGCTGATACATCGCGAGTCCACCCTGATCGTTGATGCTATCGTTGTAGACCGAGTGGACCGATCCCGAGTTGTACAGCAACTGGATGTCGTCCTTACCGCCGTCGTGCTTGTGCGGTATGCCGAAGTGCGCGTTGAAGACCACCTCGCGATCCGAGGTGTTCGACAGATAGCCGGCGGCCGGCACGCCGTAGCCGATGCAGATCGGGGTCGCATCGTCGTAGCCCGACGGTGCCGAGCCGGCCGGCGCCAGCAGGCCGTCTTGATTCGGACACGTGTTGAACGTGCCGTTCCCGAAGTGTCCGGTCTGGAAGTAGTAGTAGGCCGGCGCGGCCGACCCGAACAGACCGTTGGCGTTGTTGCCGTCCGTCAGGAGGCCCGCGCCGTTAGTGTTATCGACCACGCGGTACCCCTGGTCGTAGCCTTGGAAACCGACGTAGTACGAGAACAGCCGGTCGGGTGATGCGCCGCCGGTCTCGACCTGGAACTGATGGTAGAACGTCGGGATGCCGCCGCCGATGCGCATCGTGCCGTAGCCCGGAAACGTGCCGGTCTTGATGACCTGGTTGACGTAGCCGCCCAGCGTCGCCGACGTGCCCGATGACGGCGAACCGCCCGTGTAGACCTGCAGCTCTTGCTGGCCGAGGCTCGAGAGCGAGTTGCCGTTATAGTTATCGAACGCCCGGTTCACCGGTACGCCGTCGAACTCATAGCCGGTCTGGCTATAGCTCGCGCCGCGGATGTAGAAGATCTGGCCTTGGCCGGCGTTCCCGACGATCGCCGAGACGCCCGGCTGCGAGTAGATCGCCGAGTAGGCGTTGTTCAGGTTGAAGCCGCCGCCGATGCCGGCAAGCGTGCTTTGAGTCGCGGCGTTGATCGAGTAGACGTCGGCCGTCGTACCCGGTTTCACGAGACTCCCGGTCGCGCGCGACGAGACGCGGGCGATCTGGTTGAGCGTTTTCGGTAGCGTGATCGCGACCGTCTGCGAGTTGTCCGCAAATACGGTTTGGCCGCTCAGCGAGGTCGGATTGTATCCGTCCTTGTTGACCGCGACGACGTACGTGTCGGGTGCGAGAGAGAGGAAACGGAACCGCCCGGCGGCATCCGTCGCGGTCGTAGCCGCTTGCGAGGGCGAGGAGACGCTGACCGTCGCGCCCGCGACGGGCGCTCCCGTGTCGTCGGAGATCGTGCCGCTCAATCCGCCCGTCGTACCGGCCAGTGCCCATGTTACCTGGCCGCCGATGAGGGAGAGAGTGATCACGATCGCGGTCAACCATCTTCCGATGCGAGATCGCATATGAGTGATGCTCCTTATGTAGCGTTGCGCACGCACTGCGCGTGCGTTGGATGCCGTTCCTACGTTCCTGAGAGCCGCCTGCGATGCGGCACGTTATCGGCACGTCGCGGTCAGACGTGCCGGGCTTGTGCCACGCGCGTTCCATTCGCACCGTCGCGCCGAACCCACAGGCATGATCGACTCCCTCACCGAGCACCCCGTCTACGCGCACCGCGCGGCCGCCAAACGCGCGCCGCGTCCGTGGAGCAATCGCGAGATCCGGCGCCTGCTACGCAGCGCGAGCCGCCCGCAGCGCGTCGCGCTCGATCCGCTCGCACGCGCGCTCGCGCAGGCGCTCGCCATCGAGACGCCGATCGCCGCCATCCGCCGCGTCGTCGACGACGCCTTCGAAGGACAAGGCCAGAACGGGAAGCGCTTGCACGACCTGATCGTCGCCTGCGATCTGGACTGCACGCAGACGCAGGCCGAAGCGGCCGCCGCCATGCATCTCTCGACGCGACAGTTCTTCCGCCAGCGCGCCGACGCCATCTCCGCCATCGCCAGTCACATCCGTGCGCTCCTCGCGCCCGCGCTCGAGCCGGACCGCCCGCTCGCGGCGCTCGCCGAACTGGTCGGAGAATCCGAGCCCGAAGCGGCCGCGCGGATCTACGACATCCTCGACGCGAGCGGCGAGTCGCCCGCCCCGCTGGCGCGCATGCGCGCGAGCCTCGATGCCGGCATCTCGGTCGACCCTAGCCTCGACGGCGATCTTCGCACGTCGATCATGACCACCGTCCTCGCGGCCCGCTCGCGCGAAGCCGCCGGCGAACGCTCCGCCGCGCGTGCCCTTCTGGCCAACGCCGAGTGCCGCGTCGTGGAGTTGCCGGCGCTCGAGGCCGACGCGGTCCGCTTCGAGATCCAGGCGATGCACTGCCTACGCGCTCGCCATGAAGCGCGGGCGATCGATCTCGCGGTCCACGCATCCCAGGCGCGCGATCTCGCCGGTGACGAACGCGCCGCCGTCGCTCGGGCGACCGTGCTCGAGAGCGAAGCCGCGCTTGCGAGCGGCAACGTCGTCGCGGCCGAAGGATTCCTGAACCTCGCTCAGCAGGCGAGTTACCTCTCGCGCGATGGGCGAGCGCTCGGCACAGCCGTGCTCCAGCACGCGCAGCTTGCGTTTCTCCGCTCGGATTACCGCAAGGCGGAGGACTACGCGACCGCGGCCGGCTTCGCGTCGCGCCATCAGCCCGCCGAAGCGATCCTCGCATCGATCGTGGCCGGACGCGCACGCTTGGCGCTCGCCAAACGCTGGACGCTCGAGGAGCGCTTCGCACAACGATCTTCGACTTCGTGGGAACGCGTCTCGGCCGACGTGCTGGGCGCGCGCCATCTTCTGCTCGGCGGGAACCACGGGCTCGCCGCGGAGCGCTCCGAACGGGCCCTCGCGACCGCAGCCGATCAGGAGTATCACGGCGTCTGGGTCCAGGCCGCCGCCACCCTCGGCGCCTGCGCCGGAATCACGGGCGACGTCGTCAACGAGCAGCGCTGGTATCGGGCCGCGCTCAAACGCTTCGCGGAGCTCGGCGACGCCCTCGTCGGACACGATCTCTTCGCGATGCCCGGCGCACGCGGCCGAGATCTCGGACCGCTCGCGCTCGACGACGAGCTGATCGACCTGATCGACGAGCTGGCTGCGGGCCGGATCGCACGAAGCCATCTGCTCGCCCTGATAGCCTATGCCGCCGACCTCGAGCGCGGCCTCGCCGTCGAACCTGCTACGTCCGTCTTTCCCGGCGGTGACGATCGCCTGCGGAGCTCGCTTGCAGCGCTGCTCGCCACCTCGCTCCACCCGGAGCGTCGCGAACCGTTCCGCCGGCGCTTCGACGCGGCCTGGCGTCGGCTAGCCGTGTAACGTCGCGCGGACCTCGCGTGCCATCTGCGCGTGTCGCATGTCGTTCGCGACCGCGGCCGAAAGCTCGAGCGCATCGGCGTAATCGGGTAGCGGCGACCCGCGCGCAAGATAATGTACCGCGCGCTCCGCATCGCTCCGGCTCGCGCTCACCAGCCCGCGCCGTGCGCGCACTTCTCCGCGCGCCCAGTACGCCATCCCGACGTAGTGGGTCGGAAATCGCGCCTCCATCGTGGCGATCGCACGGTCGGCAGCCGCCACCGTCTGGTCGTCGCGTCCGGCCGCGTGGTTCGCCCGTGCCTCGCTGATATCCATGATCCCCTCGAGGATCGAACCGGCCGCGACGTGCGGGCGCGCCTCTTCCAAGAGCTCCATCGCACGTCGGGCCGAGCCGACGGTGGTTTGCAAGCGCCCGTTCACGAACAGCGTACGCGCCAGCGGATCGCCCTTGAATACCGCGCGCGCGACCGCCAGCGCCGCCTCGCCCGATCGCAGCGCTTCCCGCCCGGCGCCCGTCATCATGTGCAGCAGGGAGGTCGCAAGATGGGCCCACACCTCTTCGTGGCGCAGACCGTGCCACTGCGCGATCCGAAGGGCTTCATCGGCGTACCCGAGCGCCTCCGGAATCGCCGTCCCGAACGCCGTCTCCGCGATCGCAAGATGCGTGTACGCTTGCGAGAGTTCGGCGCCCGGCGGCACCGGCAGCGATTGCAACAGGTCCAATGCCTTGCGCTGATGCTCGACCGAGCGGCGCGAGTCGCCGCCCTCCTGATGCAGGATGCCGAGGAAGATCCGGTCACGCGCAAGCGAGCGCGTCTCCGTGTGCGAGAGCGCGACGCCGTCGCCGCGAGCGCGGTCGAACGCCTCTTCGCCGCGCGTCAACGCGCCTTCGTAAAAGCCGCCCGCATAGGCGATGTACGACTGCGCCATCGTGATGTCGCAGATCGCACGGAGTCGCCGGTCCGTATCGATCTCGCCGACCAGCCGAGCCGCTCGCCCGAGGACGGCTTCCGCCCGATCGAACTCCGTCCGATCCGCATGCGCGCGCGCCAGCAAGAGCAATGCCGCGATCGCCTCGCGCGATCCGGGGCGCGATGCAAGCGTCTGTTCGATGTAGCTTTGGGCGTCATCCGATCGGCCATGCACCAGCAACCCGCGCACGTGTTCCAGCTCGCGTTCGATCTTCGGCGTCACCGGAACGGCCGACGCGGGCCGGCGGTTCAGACCGGCATCGATCATCTCGATCATGTGGGTGTAGAGCCGGTAGAACTGCCGCAACGAGATGTTCAACTCCGCGGCGACGCTCTTGGCGGGCGCCGCATCCACCACGTAACGCTCGAGCACCCGCCGCTCGCCCACTGCATCGGCAAGCATGCGCGCCCACTCGCTCGACTCTTCGCCACGTCGGCGCGCGTCGACGAACACTCCGCGACGATAGCGCGCATCGCGTACCATCTTCATCGTCGCTTGCATCATAGGATGCCTAACTTCCGCGTGCGGTCCCTTGTGACTGCTTGCGGCGGCCCTCAAACTGCCACATGTCTGCCATCGAGCGCGGCCCCGGCCTCAGTCCGGCGGAAGCGTCGCCTGCGGCTCGGGTGTGGACCCGTGAACGTACGGTCGCATCCGCCCCGCACAGACGTACGTGCCGTCCTCATCCACGATCGCGCCGGCGTGGCCTTCGAACGGAACCCGCACCACCCAACCACGGCAGATCCAGATCGGCCCGACGCGCTTGACCGAGGTCACGTACATCTTGACGTACCGCTCTTCCGGCGCCGCATGCAAGAACAGCCAATGTTGCTTCGTCGGGGCCTCTTCGTAGATATACTTGGTCCGCGCCAGCACGTCGGGCGGCGGCGTCGGCAGAAACTTCGGTCCCGACATGAGCGAATGCACATCCACGATCACCGGCGGCACCGACGGCGTCGGAGAAGGCGAGGCCGTCGCCGCGGCGAGGCCGGCAGCGAGCACGAGGGCGAGCATCCCGTCCCCTTCTGCTCCCGCAGACGAAGGCCTAGCCGGCGATCTCGCTCAGGACCCGCAGTGCGCGGTCGAGTTGTTCGTCGGTGATGACGAGCGGCGGCGCGATCCGGACCGCGTTGCCGCCGGCCGTGCCGAACAGGACGCCCCGCGCACGCGCTTCGGCGACCACCGCGGACGCCTCGCGAGGCTCGAGAACGGGCAGCGCCGCGAGCAGCCCCAACCCACGGGGTTCGCCATAAACGTCCGGATGGGCGCCCGCCAGCGCGCGCAATCCCGCGAACAGATGCGTCTCTCGATCCAAGACGTGTTCGCCGAGGTGCATCTCATCGCGCACGCGTAGATGCGCCATCGCGGCCGCACACGGGATCGGCGAGCCGCCGAAGGTCGAACCGTGATCGCCCGGTTGCAATCCGGTCGCCGCGCTCTCGGTGCACAGCATCGCCCCGATCGGCAGCCCGTTGCCAAGGGCCTTCGCCATCGTCAGTACGTCCGGCTTGACGCCGAACCGTTCGTATGCGCAGAACGTACCCAGTCGTCCGGTCCCGCATTGGATCTCATCGAAGATCAGCAGCGCGCCACGTTCGTCGCAGAGCCGCCGCGCGGCCAGCAGAAACGCCGGGTCGGCGACGTTGACGCCGCTCTCGCCTTGGATCGGCTCGACGATGAAGGCTGCGACGTTCCCGTCGAGCGCGCCCTGCAGCGCGTCGATATCGTTGAACGGCGTGAACGCGAAGCCCGTCGGCATCGGACCGAAGCCTTCTTTGTACGCATCGTTGGCAGTCGCCGCAAGCGCGCCATACGTGCGGCCATGGAACGACCCATTGCACGCAAGGATGGTGATCTTCTCGGGGTGCCCCGCGCGCCATTGATACTTGCGCGCGAGCTTGATCGCGGCTTCGTTCGCTTCGGTGCCCGAGTTACAGAAGAACACCCGGTCCATCTCGGTCCGCCGCGCCAGCTCATCGGCAAGCGACCCAGCCGGTTCGTGCCCGAACAGATTGCTCGCATGCACCAGCTTCGTCGCCTGCTCCGCAACCGCCGCAGCGATCGCCGGATGCGCATGCCCAAGCGCGCAACACGCGATCCCCGCGATACAATCCAAATACTCGTTCCCATCACTATCCGTAACCACGCAGCCCGCCCCGCTCACCAGCGTGACGTCCGCGCGACGATAGTTCTGCAGCAAATGCCCTCCGCTCATCGTGTCAGCGACCCTTCCCGAGCGTCGGAAGCGCAGCCATCACGAGCGTCGGAAGCGCGACCATCCCGAGCGTCGGAAGCGCAACCATCACGAGCGTCGGAAGCGCACTTGTCATCCCGAGCGTCGGGAGCGAAGCGACCAGAGTCGAGGGACGAGGGACGGGACAAGCTACGCCCTCCACTCACGTGCGATAGCTCGCGTTGATCCGCACGTAATCTTTCGAAAGATCGCAGCCCCACCCGGTCGCACTCGCCTCGCCGATCCCCAGATCCAAACGCAACACGATCGACGCGTGCTCCATCTGCGCGTGCCCTTCGGCCTCCGAGAGCACCTCGATCGCTCCGACGTCGACCCACAGCTGATCGTTGATATACAGCGACCACGTCTCGGGGTTCAACCCCGCGCCGACGCTTCCGGCTGCCGCGATCACCCGTCCCCAGTTCGGATCCTCGCCGTACACGGCCGTCTTCACCAGGTTCGAGTTGATCACCGCGCGCGCCGCCGCCCGCGCCTGCGCGACCGTCGCCGCACCGGTCACGTGCATCGTCAGCGTCTTGGTCGCGCCTTCACCGTCCGCGACCATCGCTTGCGCGAGATCCAGGCAGACCCGCCGCAACGCCGCCCCAAACCCTTCGGGCGCATCGCCCTTCCCGGCCGGAGCGAACGCATAGCACGCATCGTTGGTCGACATGTCCCCGTCGACCGAGATCATATTGAACGACTCATCACAAGAAGCGCTCAAGCAGGCCTGCAGGGCCGCTCGCGACATCGGTGCGTCGGTCGCCACGAAGGCCAGCATGGTCGCCATGTTGGGAGCGATCATCCCCGAGCCTTTGGCGATCCCGCCGACCACGTACTTGGTCGCACCGTCGTAGAACGAATACGCCGAGAGCTTAGGCGTACGGTCGGTCGTCATGATCGCTTCGGCCGCATCGTGCGCCGACTTGTTCCCGTATTCGAGCTGCCCTTCGCAACGTTCCAAGCCGCGCTGGACGCGATCCATCGGCATCAGCACGCCGATCACGCCGGTCGACGCGACCGCCACCTGATTCGCATCGATCTCCAGCAGCGCCGCCGCCTGCCGCGCGGTCGCGTGCGCGTCCCGCTCGCCACGTTCGCCGGTGCAGGCGTTCGCACAGCCGGAATTGCAGACGAACGCCCGCATCGCATCGCCGCGTTCGGCCAGATGCTGGGCCGTCACCAACAGCGGCGCCGCTTTGATCTCGTTCGTGGTGATCACCGATGCGCAGACCTGCGGCGCATCGAACGCGACCAGCGCGAGATCGCGCTTACGCGCCTTGATCCCGGCATGCACGCCTGCAAGGCGAACTCCGGGCACGGCGCCGAGGCCGCCCCGCAGTTCGAGCATCCGTTTGTTACTGGTTGACGACGACGCGCTCACTGAGTCCACACTCCTGGGAGAGACCGAGCATGATATTGAGGTTCTGGACGGCCTGCCCTGCCGCACCCTTGCCGAGGTTATCGATCGCACAGATCGCACGGACCACGTTGCCGTGCACGCTGATCGCGATCTCCGCATCGTTCGTACCGACCACAGCCGCGACGCTCGGCGCCACGCCTTCGGCCAGCACCCGCACGAACGGATTCCCCGCATACGCCGCTTCATACGCAGCCCGAACCGCCGCCGCGTCCTGCGCCCCATCGAAGATCGCATAGCAATCCGCCAACATCCCACGCGCCAACGGAACCACATGCGGCGTAAACACCAGCGGCGCCGTACACGCGACCGCCCCAAGCTCCCGCACGATCTCCGGCTCATGCCGATGTCCATCTAATCCGTAAGCGCGGATATCCCCCGCCACTTCAGCGAACAGCGCACCCGTACTCGGATTACGCCCCGCCCCCGTGATCCCACTCTTCGCATCGATCACGATCTGCAAAAGCTTCAAGTCACCACAAAGCGGCAGCAGCGCCAACAACGAAGCCGTCGGATAACACCCCGGATTCGCCACCAAGTCCGCCCCCGCGATCGCATCGCGGTACCGCTCGGGCAGCCCATACACGGCGCGCGCATCCGCCCGGAAATCCGCCGAGAGATCGATCACGCGCGCGCCCGCAGCCACGAACGCCGGCGCCTGCTCGACCGCACTCCCATGCGCACCGCCCATCACCACGAAGTCGCCCACCTTCAGCGCCGCCGCCACCGCACCGCGCCCATCGAACGCCCGCGGATTCGAGCGCAACAACGGGAAATGCGCCGCCAGCGCCTGGCCCGCGTGGCTCGCGCTCTCGAGCGCACCGAGTTCGACCTGCGGATGCGCGGCCAGCAGCCGGATCGCTTCGGCCGCGCCGTAGCCCGACGCGCCCCAGACGTGGACGCGCGTCACGCCGCGCCGCCGATGCTTGCCAACTCTTGCTCCAGTCCGTCGAGTGCGGCGGCGACCGCCGCCGGTGAGGTCGAGCCGACCGTCTTCTTCGCCTTGACGGATGCTTCCGCGTCGAAGGTCGGATGCAACGGCGTACCGCCGGCTTCCGCCTCGGCGACCGCTCGGCCGATGGTCGCATGCGCGTCCCGCGCCGACTCTCCACCCGCGATCAACGCGTCGGCCAGATCCGTCGCGACCGTATAGCCGTCCGCCGCACGCCCGTCCATCCGCTCGCGATCGAACGCCAGGGCATCGAAGGCACGCGCGAACGCGCGCAACGAAGCGAGCCCTTTCTCGACCACGCCGATCGCCAGCGCCTTGGTCGTCTGAAGGTCCCGATGGTACGACAGCGCGATCCCGGCAAGCGTGCCGACCGCTCCGGCGTAGGTGCCGTTCAGGGCGGCCGCCTGCGAGCGGACCAACTCGAACGGGTCGGGGTTACGCTTCTGCGGCATCAACGACGAGCCGGTCGAGGCCGAATCGCCCAATCGCGCATAGCCGAACGCCGGCGTGCACCAGATCACGAACTCTTCGCTCGCGCGCGACGCATCCACGACCGCGCGGACGCAGGCATGAGCCACGTCGAGCGCCACATCCCGCGTTCCGATCGCGTCCATCGCGTTGCGCGAGGGCTCCTTGAAATCGAGCGCGCGCGCCGCCGCGTCCCGGTCGAGCCGTAGCGACGACCCCGAGAGCGCGCCCGACCCGAGCGGGCAGAACCGGGCCGC
>JBEPVY010000005.1:0-36705 GCA_041690835.1 Vulcanimicrobiota bacterium
CGAGATCCCAGAAGCGCGTCGCATTGTCGCCGACGCCGTAGACGATCGCGTAGGGTACGCCGTCTGCGAGCACGATGCAGCGGACCAGGCGCGCGAAGTCGCGCTGCGACATCCAGGTGGCGGCGTACCGTTCGAACTTCTCATCGTCGGTCAGGCCGAGCCAGCCGCTCGATTCGCGGACGCTCTCGTCGCGCGGATCGTCGGCCTCCGTGATCGAGCCGATCCGGATGCAGGCCACGTGCATGCCGAACTTATCGCTATAGTAGCGGCCGAGAACCTCGCCGAACGCCTTCCAGACACCGTAGAGTCCGTCGGGGCGGTATGGGTCTTCGACGCCGACCACACGGCCGAAACCCGGTTTGTAGATCGCCGGCGCGTTCTCGACCTCGTTGTACCCGACGCAATGGTTGGAGCTGGCGAAGATCACGCGCTTCACGCCGCAGCGGCGGGCCGCTTCGAAGACGTTGTAGGTCCCCCCGATGTTCGTCGTCGAGACCGACTCCCAGTCCGCGTCGACCGCGACGACGCCGGCGAGATGCACGACCATGTCGCAACCCGCAAACGCGCGTTCCAAAGCCGCCAGATCGCGCACGTCGGCAACCACGTCCGCATCAGCCAGGTCGATGCCGACGATCGTGTCGTGCTTCGCCATCTCGAGAACGAGGCGTCTCCCGATCGTGCCGTTCGATCCGGTAACGGCGATCTTCACGATTAGACCTGCGGCTTCAGTTGGAGGAGGCGGATGCTGCCGTTGGCGACCTCGATATCGATGCCTTGAGTCGCCTTGCCCCCGACGGTGCCGACGATCGTCTCGGACAAACCGCTCGACGTGCCGGTCAGGCCGAAGTCCGTGAAGATGGTCCCGCGGTCGGTATGCATGCGGACGTTGAACTGCGCGGTCGCGTTGATCCAGACTTCGACGTCACCGTTCCGCGCTCCGAACTTCAGCGTACCGGGCCACGAGGTCGCGCCCATGTAGACGGTGACGTTGCCGTTTGCGGAGCTCGCCTGCGCGTAGCCGGGCACCATCACCTTGACCGTTCCGTTCCCGCCGTACGCGACCGTCGGGCCGGTGATGTCGGTGACGTTGACGTCGCCATTCGTGCTCGCTACATCCAGCGCGACGCCGTCCGGGATCCGGGCCAGGAGCGAGCGCGCGTAGTCGACGTCGTAGACGAAGGTCGAACCGGAACGTTTGAGGATCGCGCCCGGCACGGCGACGCCCGCGGGTCCGCTCGGTTGGAGCGTCAGCAGCGTCGAGGCTTGGCCGATCGCCGGCTTATACGCTTCGATCGTGCCGGTCGTGCGGATCTTCACCGACACCTTCGGCGAGAGGTTCTGCGTAAACGTATAGTAGGCCGGTTGCTGCGAGGAACAGCCGGCGAGCAGCGCCGCCAGAAGAAGAAGGGTCATTGCTTTCACCCTACGGTAGTGCGACGGCCCCTCGCGGAGTTCCCCGGGCTTTCCGGCCGCCCGCCTCGGTGGGATTGTCCCACGGAGGACGTCCAAATGGATCACAAAGTCATCGAGGCGGAACGAGTCATCACCGAGGACGGTTGGCATCTCGTTGCGCAGCGCGGGAGTCACCGGCACTACCGACATTCGACCAAGCCGGGTAAGGTTACCATTCCTAGTGCGGATCGCGATAGTTTGCATCCGAAGACCTGGCAGAGTATTCTGAGACAAGCTGGACTGGAGGACTCATAACATGGCGGCAACGGCGACTTACACGATCCTCATCGAGCATGGCGCGCACAATCTCTCCGCGTTCATCCCGGATCTGCCCGGCTGCGTAGCGACCGGTCGGACGGAGGAAGAAGTCGTGCGCAACTTGAGGGAAGCGGCCACCGATCATCTTGCACTCATGATCGAGGACGGCGACTCGATTCCGGAGCCGACCGTGACCCCATCGACCATCACGATTCCGGTGGCGGTTCGGGCTTAACGGTTCTTGTCGTGGTCTCGGGGGTGGGCGTCTTCGTAGCTTCGGCGCATGTGCTCGAGCGAGACGTTGGTGTAGATCTGGGTCGTCGAGAGACTCTCGTGGCCGAGCAACTCTTTGATCGTCATGATGTCCGCACCGTTCTCGAGCAAGTGAGTCGCGAACGAGTGGCGCATCACGTGCGGCGTGACGTGTTTGGTCAGTCCGGAGAGCAACGCGAACTCGCGGAAGATGACCCAGGCCTGCCGATGCGAGAGCCGGGTCTTGCGATTCGAGAGGAACAGGGCTTCATCGCTCGAGCGCGGCCGGAGCCCGAGGTAGGCCCGGATCGCCGTCGCGGCGGCCTCGTTCATGAAGACCATCCGCTGCTTGTTACCCTTGCCGAGAACGCGCATCATCCGCCGCTCGGTATCGATGTCGGCGAGGTTGAGCCCGACCAGCTCTGCGCGACGGATCCCGCTCGCATAGAGCAGCTCCATGATCGCGGCATTTCGCAGCCGGAGCATATCGTCTTTGCCGGCGACGCGCGTCCGCAACAGTTTGGCTACTTCGGCTTCGCTCATGACCTGCGGCAAGCGCTTCGCGGCCTTCGGCGGTGGCACGTCCTGTGCGGGATTGTCCGGCCGGCGCCCTTCGCGTTTCTGCAGCGAGTAATAGGATCGTAAAGCCGCGATCTTGCGCCGCACCGAGGTCGCGGTGTATTTACGCGGCCCCATCAGCTCCATGACGAAGCGCCGCACGTCCGACGTCGTCGCCGCCGCAAGCAACAGGAACGGCGCCGTCTTGGGATGACCGGGTTCGAGAAACTCGCCGAATGCCTCGACGTCGCGTGCGTACTCCTCGGCCGTGCGCGCGGACTGCCCGCGCTCGAGCCGAAGATATCCGCCGAACTCCGCGATCGACGGATCCGCCGACATATACGACGATATCCCGACGCCGCCGACGCCCGACCGGCCCCGAGCGCTCATACTAGAGCCACCGCTTGCGCTTGAAGTAGATGAAAAGCCACAACAGCGTCAGGATCTGCGAGCCGATACCGAGCACGATGAAAAGCCACGGACTCGTGATCTCGTTGACCAAGAACCCGAAGTTCTGGCCGAAGAAGCCCGTGATGAAACTCAGCGGAAGAAAGACGGTCGCGATGATGGTCAGTTGCCGGGTGACCTCGCCCTGGCGCTGGGCGGCCAGGCCGAGATGGACCTCGAGCGTCTTCGACACCAACTCCTTGGCGGAGTCCATCTGATCGAGCACCCGCTCGACATGGTCGTTGACGTCGTGGTAGTACGGCCGTTCGAGGGCATCGACGAACTCCGCATCGCCCCGGGTCAGCGGCACGAGCACGTCGCGCATCGGGCCGACGGCCCGGCGGAACCGCTGGATCGAACGTCCGATCGCGAAGATGTCCAAGAGGGTCGTCTCATTGTGATCCCGTCGCTCCAGGAGCGCGTCCTCAAGAGCACCGGCGCGGTCCTCGAGCGACTCCCCGACGGTCGAGTAGCCGTCGACGACCGTATCGAGGATTTCGTAGAGCAACGCTCCGGCCGTCCGTGGCAGGGACCGCTCGTCGTGTTCCCAGCGCCGGATGACCTCGTCGAGCGGATAGACCGGGTCCCGACGGACGGTCACGATATACTTCGGGCCTGCGAAGATCGCAAGCTCGTGGACGGCCATCAAGGTCCCTGTGCCCGAGACCGCCCGGACCACGATAAACCAGCTCTCTCCATAGCGATCGACTTTGGTCCGCTGGTGGCCGGCAACGGCGTCCTCGATGGCCAGCGGGTGCAACGAAAACTCTTCTTGGATCAGCGCCAGATCTTGTGCGGTCGGATCGACCGCGTCGAACCAAACAAACGCGCCGTCCTCCTTGAGGACGGTGCTGACCTCCGTCAGGTCGGACAACGGGCGCGGCGCGGCGCCATTTCGGTAGATCGAACAGGTCGTCGAACTCAAGCTCAGCCTTCCATCCACATGCGTAATCCACATCACCAAATCAGTGTTTGTGGATATTAGAGAGGCTGTGCAGAACTTCCTTCGAGGCCCGGCGAGCGCGGAGCGAGTATGAAACGACGGCATGGATGTCCAGCAGATCGGGGCCGTGATGATCGCCCTTCTCACGGTGGGCGGCATACTCGCCCGACCTTGGCGGAGCGCCGAGTGGATGTGGGCGGCTGGCGGCGCGCTCGCGGAAGTCGCGATCGGAGCGTCGCCTCTGTGGGACGCATGGGCCGCGATCCGGCGTGGTGCGGACGTCTATGCGTTCCTGATCGGGATTTTGGCGCTGGCTGCGGCGGTCCGCACTCTTGGCATCTTCGAGTGGCTCGCCGGGCGCGCCGAGGTACTCGCGCGCGGCTCGCGGCCCCGCGCGCTGGCCCTCTGTTACGGTGTCGGTGTGCTCGTCACCGCGACCCTCTCGAACGATGCGGCGATCATTCTGCTCACGCCGGCGGCTCTTGCCCTCGGGCGGCGGCTCGGGGGGTCGCCGCTCCCCTATCTGTACGCCTGCCCGTTCGTAGCATGCGCCGCCTCGTTCTTGCTGCCGACCGGGAACCCGGCCAACCTGTTGCTGTACGATGCTGGACTTCCGCCGCTCGGTGCGTGGCTCGCTACCTACGCACTCGCGGCGCTGGCGGCCATCGGCATCACCTATGCGGGGCTCGCTTGGATATCACGCCGGGAACTAGCCCAGGCATGCGATCTTCCGGCCGACCGCCCGCGCTCGACGGCCGCCGTCCGAGTAGCTCTGTGGCTCCTCGGCGCGTCCGGGCTCGCGCTCGCGTGTGCAAGCGCCTTGGGTCGACCGCTCGGGGTGACCGCGCTCGGCTGCGCGGCGGTGACGTGCGTCACGCTTCGTCTTTACGATCGGAACATCGCGATGGCCGCGCTGCGCGGCACATCCTGGGGCGTCGTCCCCCTGGTCGCCGGGCTGTTGGTGGTGGTGGCAGCGCTCGAGCGCGCCGGCGTTACCCGCCTAGCGACGCGCGCACTCGATGCGGCTGCGACGCTTCCACCTTGGCTCGGGCGGGAAGTCACCGGCTTTGCGACCATGCTGATCGCCAATGGTGCGAACAATCTTCCGGTCGCGGTCTTCGCCGGGCGCGCGCTTGGGGCCAGCGGAGCGCATCCACTCGCGCACGCGGTCGTTGTCGCTACGGACCTAGGCCCGAATCTCTCGGTCGCGGGATCGCTAGCGACGCTGCTCTGGCTGATCATCCTTCGACGCGAAGATATCGAGATAACGCCGCAGGCGTTCTTCTTCCGCGGAGCGATCCTGACGCTGCCGGCGCTCTTCGTCGCGTTGCTGCTCGCACGTTAGCGAGCGATCACGTTCCGCAGGCGTTGCCGATCTTGGTGATCTCGCTTCCGAAGGCGATCTCTTGCAGGCGGAGTTCGCGTACGACGTCGGCTTCGGTACCTATGCGCGCCACCTCGCCGGCATTCGCGACCGGCCCGACCTCCGGGTCGCTCTGTTGCCGGGAGGCCGTAAGCGCCGCCAATTGTCCGGCCAGCGATTGGTTCAGGAGCTGCGTGAACGCTTGGGAGTTCTCGCTCAGGTCGCCGCCGCCGGAGTTGTCCATATAGCCCTGCGTGAAACTCATGATCTTGTTCTCGAGCGCGTTCTGCAGATCCATCATGTTCTGCAGGCGCTGACGAAGGGCGTCGACGTTCTTGTCCTTGCCCTTCGGGTACTCTTTCCACGAGCGCTGCATGACCGCCGATTCGAGCGTGAGGTTCTGTGCGATCTCCCACGCGGTCCGGTTCATCGTCAGGATGTTGACGGTATTGATCGGCGGCGGAGCCGCCAACGGCCCGTCGTCTCCGCGTGCGCTTTGGACGATCTGTTCCGACGGCGAGACGTTCAGCGTGCTCTTGTTCCGCTGCAGGAACGTGTAGAGCGATCGGTTGATCGAACTAAAGGCCTCTTCGTTCTTGCGATTCACGTAGCCGATCGGGAGCGCGACGGTCCGCGCGGCGGAGCAGAGCGGCGATGATTTCACGGTGACGATGACGCGGAGCGGACTCGGAGGCGGGGCCGTCGGCCCGGGTGTCGCGGCCGCAAGCGCGGCGAAGAACAGAGGTGCCCACATAGCTCCGGCCTTCTTCTCCCACGCCCGGTCGTCCTACGAAAGAACCAACCGCTAGCCGTGGAGGCCGGCGGACGCTACGCATTCGGGACGATCCGGAACCGGTAGGACTCATCCCGCGTGCCAGTCTCGCGTGAGGTAGAGCCAGAACGCGAGGCCGGCATATGCGCCGTAGCGCTTGAACGCGCGTACGATGCTCGTATCCTTCGCGCTTCGCTTGCCGCTCAGGCGCAAGTAGGTCGGACGCGTCCACGAATCGAGGATCAGGCGATGGTGGCGTCCGAGGAGTTGCATGGCATGTGCGGCTGCGTACGGTCCCACTCCAGGTAGCGCCAGAAGGCGTTCCTCGCACTCGTCGTCGGTCGCGCCGAACTCCGGCCTGAGGGCTTCCAGATCCAGCTCTGCGCGCGCGACCGAGCGCGCAAGTTCGCGCAAGTAGGCGCCGCGATAGCCCGAACGCGCGACGTCGCGGTACCAGCTCTCCTTCGCTCCGGCCATCCGCTCCGGGCTCGGGAACGCACCGCCGCCAAGATCCTCGACGAGCGCCGTGACCATCCGGATCGTTCCCGACCACGCGCAGTTCGTCGTGCAGATGGTCTTGACGACGTCTTCGAAAACGGTCGGGCTCGCGAGCAGACGCCCGGCGCCCACCGTCGTCCAGCCGAGTTGTGCATCGTCGCGGGCGATCGCGTAGAACGGAGCCAGGTCGTCGTCGAGCCGGAAGATCCGCCGGACCTGCGCGAGCGCTTCTTCTGCAACTCGCTTGGACGGCTTTCGCGAGGTCTCGATCAGCAACTCGCCGTTGCCGGCGCGGAGGACGACCGGGAACGCCGCGTCCTCGATGCGGAGCGCGACGCGATATGCGCCGTCATCGCTCGGTAGAGAAGGGCGGAGCGAAGCGAGACCGTGCGAACCGATGGTATGCGAGAACGAAATCGGCTCGCCGCCCGCGCCGATCAATTTCAGCGAGCCGAGCGCAGCCATCTTAGGCCGTGTAGGAGATGTTGACGGCGAAGCCTTCGGCCTCGGCCCGGAAGATGACTCCGTAGACCGCATCGAGCTCTTCTTCGATCGCGGCGATCTGGCGCGGGCTCACGCTAAAGCGAGCGGCGTTCGCCCACAGGATGCTGTGCGCGCGTTCGAATGCCGAGCGCAGACGCTGAGGGGTCGCCTCGAGGGTCGCCCAATCCAGATGCCCACGCGGCGGAACCAAGCGCCAGCCGCGGCCCGAGAGCGGTCCTCCGTCATCGGCATCGCCGTCGAACGCATGAGGAATCGCGGCGAGGATGTTGAGCGCCTCCTGATCCGAGTTCGGCAACGCCAGGCCCATCTCGGCCAAGCGCACGATGTACCGGAAGAACGACGCATTGCCGACGGTGTACGCACCGGCCGGCGATGCGACGCTCACGTGGATCAGGTCGAGATCGGGCTCGCCGCGATGAGAACTCAAGCCGCTCCTTTGGAGATGTTCGGGGTGGTTAGCAAACTTCGGGTTAGAGAGGGTACGCTACTGCATGCAGAACGGACCCGGGGTGATCGAATCGCCCCATCAAGGATACGCGGAGCCGGATGTCCCGGCCTCGGAGATCTTCGACAAGTGCATCCGGTGCGGACTGTGCCTGCCGACCTGCCCGACCTATCTCGAGACCATGACGGAGACGTCCAGCCCACGCGGCCGGATCAGTCTGATCAAATCGGTCGGCGAGGGCGGCCTCGACCTGCTCTCCCCCGGATTTACCCACCAGGTCTCGGAGTGCCTCGATTGCCGCGCTTGCGAGGCCGTCTGCCCATCCGGGGTCCACTACGGACGGCTGATCGAGGACGCCCGCGCCCAGGTCCAGCGCGCCGAGGCTCCGACCCAATCGGCCAAGACGACGTTCCTCCGCAGTTTCGTCCTTCACGGCATGTTCCGTCATCTCGGCCGGATGCGTTTCGCAGCCACGATCCTGCGCTTCGCCCAACGAACCGGCTTAGAGGCGCTTGCCAAGACGGTCGGTCTTACCAAGCTCTTCGGTCTTGCGGATGCGGCCGACTTGGCGCCGCGGATATCGGATACGTTCTTCGTCGCTAACGATCAACGCTACGAAACGCCGAAGGCCAAGGCGGTCGCGTTCCTCCACACCGGCTGCGTGATGCACGTCGCCTTCGCGCACGTGCACGAAGCGACCGTACGCGTGCTGCAGCGCGGCGGTTGTACCGTCGTGGTGCCGAAAGCGCAAGGCTGTTGCGGAGCGATCGCGGTGCATGCCGGCGAGCCCGATTTCGGGCGCGAACTTGCCAAACGGAATATCGCCGCATTCGAAGCGTCGGGTGCCGACGTCTATGCCGTCAACGCGGCCGGCTGCGGGTCGACCCTCAAAGAGTACGGCGAGCTGCTCGCGGCGGATCCGGACTGGGTGGAGCGCGCGAAGCGCTTTTCGTCACGCGTTCGCGACATCACCGAGTTGCTCGACGCGCTCGAGATCGATCCTCCGGAGCACCCCATCGACGCCACCGTCACATATCAGGAGCCGTGCCACCTCGCGCACGCGCAACGCGTGACGGGTGCGCCGCGCCGTCTGCTCGCCAAGATCCCCGGATTGAAGCTGGTCGAGATGGATGAGAGTTCGGTCTGCTGCGGGA
Source organism: Vulcanimicrobiota bacterium (assembly GCA_041690835.1). Taxonomy (GTDB): domain Bacteria; phylum Vulcanimicrobiota; class Vulcanimicrobiia; order Vulcanimicrobiales; family Vulcanimicrobiaceae; genus JALYSX01. The sequence goes on from JBEPVY010000005.1 coordinate 8,647, forward strand.
GTGCCGGGATCTACAACTTGACGCAGCCGGAGATGGCCAAGCGCCTGCAGACGCGCAAGGTCGATCGCGTTCGCGCGACCGGCGCGCAGATCGTCGCGACCGCAAACCCGGGCTGCGCGCTTCAGTTAGAAGCGGGACTACGGGGCGGCGAGCCGGTCGCCGTCAAGCATGTGGTCGAGCTGCTCGACGCCGCCTATAGCGGGGCGACGATCTTGTCGCGACCGGCGAGCGCCGCTTCCAGCGACGGGTAGACACCGAAGACGCGGACCAGGCCCGTGATGTGGAGCAAGCGCGCGATCGGGCCGTCGCTCACGACCAGGCGCACTTCCGATTGTTGCTCGAGCGCGCGACGTTGTGCACCGATCAATGCGCCGAGGCCGGTCGAGTCCAAGAACTCGAGCAGGCTCAGGTCGACGATGACGTCGTGCTTGCCCTTCTCCGTCTCCTCGAGCAAGACGGCGCGCACCGAGGGCGACGTCGCGATGTCCAGGCTACCGGTCAACTTGAAGATGACCGTCTCGCCATGGTGCTCGGTCGTGATATTGATGCTCAACTCGTCGTGCGTCATAAACTCTCTTAACTCTTCAGAAATTCTAGCCATGGTATTCGCGCCACAGCGCGACAAGACCGCCTTCGAAGCGGACGACGGCACACCCGGCGCGTTCGCTCCAGTCGGGGGCATCGCCTTTGACCGCAAACCGATAGACGACGGCCGCCCGCTCGCCATCCAGGACGAGGTCGTCGACCTCGAAGCGCCAGGGCGGACCCGACCGGAAAAACGTCGCGAAATGCGCTCCGATCGCTTCGCGCCCGACCAGCTCGCGTCCGCCGGCCTCACGATAGGTCCCGCCCTCGGCGAAGCAGGCTGCCGACCGCAGGGCATCGTGGGCGTTCCAGGCCTCGAAGAGCGTCTCGAGGAGGTCGCGCGCCGCCATATCAGCGATCGGGCTCGATGAAGCGCCGCGTCGCCACATCGAAACGCCAGGCGTTCTCATTGGTCAGGTGGACGCCGCCGACGTGGCGATCCATGGTCTGCGCCTCGAGCCAGTCGCCATCGCCGGCGAGCAGCCTGCGCCCGATGGCGGTCGGCACCCGAGCGCCCGCTTCTCCCTCGATGGCGGGCGCCGGACCGGCAGCGAGTTCGGCGAGTACGCCGACGAACGACGCATCCCCCATGAACGAGGCCTCCTCGCGCGCTTGGGCGCGCCGGAAGAGTTCGTCGTCCTTTGCCGGCCCGCGCGCGATCGATTCGAGGGCCTGACGTTGAGAACGCGAGAGACCGTCGCGGGCGGGATACTCTTCGCACAGGCGCGCGAACGCCGCACGCAAGTACGGCAGACCGAGCCGCTCCTCATGCGTAAACATGTTCAGCATCAACGGATCGTCGCAGGTGAACGCCGTCCAGGCCGCTTGCGCGGAGGCGATGATGCCGTCGGTGACGGTGCGCCGCTTGGGATGAAGCGCCGAGAGTTCGTTCGCGTCGAGCGTGCCGAGGTAATGGTCGCTCTGGACGATGGTCACGCGCCCCGGCTCGAGGTCGAGCGAGGCCACCGTGTCGAGGATCTGGAGCAGTTGGAGTTGATCGAACAAGTCGTGTTCGAACCAGAGCGTCAGTTCGTCGAACTGTTTGGCGCGGCGCAATGTGGCATCGCGCACTTCGAACTCGCGGTTGATCTTGATCGGATTCCCGTATCCGCGCTCGTTGAGGTAGCGCGCCCGAATGCCGCTTACGCGTTCGAGCGGACCGGGTGGGACGGGCCCTTCGTGCAAGACATCGCGCCAGGCGATCTGGGTGCCCTGGATCCCCGCCTTGCGGAAGAGATACAGGACCGAATCGCCGTTTGTGACGTGCAGAGGGCCACCGGTTCGAGGCATGCTCGTCCTTTTGCGAATCCGACGGGCCAAACCCGCTACTCGATAGGTGCGGCCGCTATTCCGCCGTCGCCGGACTGATGACCGACGTCACCGCCGAGATCCGATTCGCCGGGAAGCCTCCCTGCCGCGCGTGCTCGCGGATGAGCTCTTCGCTTGGGGCGTTGTAGATGCAATAGATCTTGTCGCCGGTGACGTAGCTGTGCACCCACTCGATGTCGGGTCCTAGCTCGCGTAGGACGCCGCACGATTTCTGCGAGATTCCCTTGAGATCGTCGGCGCCAAGCTCACCGGCTCCTGGGATATCGCGCTCGATGACGTACTGTGGCATACATCGTCCTTTCCTATCCCGGCCGCCGAGGGCGCCGGGAACGAGATGTCGACACGAAAGGAATGCTGGGGTGGCTGGATTCGAACCAACGAATGGCGGATTCAAAGCCCGCTGCCTTACCGCTTGGCGACACCCCAATGTCGACCGGAGATTGTTACGGAATCGGGGTTGCGCTCCCTGTTACGCGCGCCACCCACGGGATGACGAAGAACTCGCCCCGTGCCGCCCTCCGACTATACCGTAGCGCAAGCACGATCCATGCGACCAAAAGCACAAAATCGATGGCTAACGCCAAGCCATAGATCCAGATCGTGGCCCCGATGCTCGCCACCAGTGAGGTCAGCACGAGCGGCCAGAGCAACGCAACAAGCCCTGCGATGGCGGCAAGATTGCCGAACCACAGGGCCTGTCGGAGGTGGAAACGATACCAATGCGACCCATCGTCGCGCGGTGCGACCCGCTCGACAATCGCGAGCGGCCACGCGAGATAGGCGAGGGAGACGCGGCGTTCTTCTTCCGCCGCTCGCTCTCGATCTAGGGCGATCGGTCTACTTCGAGGACGCGAGCAGACGCTTCGCGCCGAGGTAACGCGAGGCCCAGTACGGGTCCGAGAGGTGGCTGACCATCACGCCGTGGCTGGAGCTCGCATGCGCGAACGTGCCGTTGCCGAGATAGATGCCCACGTGCGACGGGCCCGGCTCGTAGGTCTGGAAAAACACCAGATCACCCGGGCGCATACCGCCCTTGGTGCGAGATCCGGCATAGAACTGCGCGTCGGCCATGCGCGGGATGGAGACGCCCATCATTGCGAAGACGTGCTGGGTGTAGCCCGAGCAGTCGAACCCGTAGCGCGAAGTTCCACCGAAGACGTAGGGCGTCCCGAGGAAGCGCAGGGCGTTGTGGGTGAGTTCGGTCGCCAGGCGCGAGGTACGCGCGATCAGACCGTTGGTGAACTTCCAGACGTGCGCGTCATGCTTATGAACGTTCGTCTTGTGTGCGGTCGGGGATGCCACCCACTCGTTGATGTCGGGGCTCGAGGCCTGCATCGCGAGTACGTGGTGGGCGGGCTGAGCGGCGGTAGCAAGACCGGCGCAACCCAAAATGCTCAGGGCAAAAGCCCCGCTAGCGAACAACTGTCGCAAGAATACGGCTCCTCTTTCACGACACTTGCGAGGTTAGTTGACGGGTTCGGACGTGAAAGACTCGCCCTAGGGTCGACCGACCCATTCACCCCTACCGGAATGTCCCCCGCTCCGAGCCCTGTGGCCCGGATTCAGTGATAATCTTGGCAGGTACGATTGCCCGACGGACCATGGGTCCCTCGGACTATACCCGCGGTTTGGCCCGGGGCTTCCCAAACTCCTCCCCGCTCAAACACTCTTCTTGGAAACTTCTCCCGAGCCGGCGGCGGCCTCGATCCGGGAGGCCAGCCCCCGGGCGATCCCCTCGATCTGCTCCTTATCGTCACCCTCGGTCATGACCCGGATCAGGGGCTCCGTGCCCGACGGACGGAGCAACAGGCGCCCGTTGCCCGCCAGCGCAGCCTCGGCGGCGGCCACCGCGGCCACGATTTCGGGAAGCTCGAGGACCGCCTTGTCGGCCGTCTTCACGTTGACCAGGATCTGCGGCGCGTAGACCACTTCGGCGACCTCGTCGCGTAGGCGCTTGCCGTCGCGCGCCAGGAGCGAGAGCAGGGCGACCGCCGTCATCGGGCCGTCGCCGGTCGTGTTGCGACGCAGATCGATGATGTGGCCGGACTGCTCGCCGCCCAGGACGTAGCCGCCCGCACGCATCTGTTCGAGCACGTAGCGATCGCCGACGGGCGCGCGGAGCAGGGCGATGTCGTACCGCGCGAGCGCGCGTTCCAGACCGATGTTGGACATCACCGTGCCGACGATCGCGTTGCCGCGCAGTTCGCCGCGCGCGTGCGCGTCGCGTCCGAGCGCGAACATGATGTGATCGCCCGACGTCTTCTCCCCGGTCTCGTCCACGAACAGCGCACGATCCGCATCGCCGTCGAAGGCGACGCCGATGACGCGTTCGTGACCGCCCGCCGCGAGCTCGCGCACTTTGGCCTGGAGCGCGCGCATATCGGTCGCACCGCTCTCGACGTTGATCCGCGCGCCGTCGTTCTCGGCGTGCAGTTCGTAGACGGTCGCTCCGAGTTTGCGCAGCGCGTACGGCGCGATCGCGTAGGCCGCGCCGAACGCCGCATCCACGACGATCTCGAGACCGGTCAGATCGGCCGCGCCGGCGTAGAGCTCTTCGTAGTAATGCTTGGTGAGGTTCTGGGCCAAGCGCGCGACGCCGACGCCCGTCCCGGTCGGTCGCGGCAGATCGTCGCTCCCGACCAGCGACTCGATCTCGCTCTCGATCGCGTCGGAGAGCTTGAATCCGTCCGGGCCGAAGAACTTGATCCCGTTGTCCGCGATCGGATTGTGCGACGCACTGATCATCACGCCCGCGGCCGCGCCTTCGCGCACCGTCACGCACGCGACCGCGGGCGTCGGAACGATGCCGAGCGAGATGGTATCGCGGCCGACCGAGGTGATGCCGGCGACGATCGCCGATTCGAGCATCGTCCCGGAGAGCCGCGTGTCGCGTCCGACGATGACCGGGCGGTGCCGGTCGCTCGAGTCGGCGAGCACGGTCGCGCCGGCGCGACCGATCTCGAACGCCAGTTCCGGCGTCAGCTTCTCGTTTGCGACGCCGCGCACGCCGTCTGTGCCGAAGAGTTTGCTAATGACTTTTCGCTCCCGTTCCTGCGATGAAATGGATCTGCACGCGCACCAGATCGGGCGCGACCTGAACGCCAGCGACTTCTTGCCCCAGGGCGTTGACCGGAATCGGCCGGAGCATCTCGTCGAAGAAGCTCGGATCACTCGGCAACGGCGCGACCACCCGCAGCGACGTCACCTGCGAGAGTTGCGACGTGGGTGCGCGAACGGTCGCGCTTGTGGGCAGGATCGCGAGATCCCCGACCACGACCGAGCCCTGCTGGCCCGAATAATGGATGTCCAGCGGGAACACCTTCTGGTCGATCTTCTCAACCGAGAGGGTGACCGATGCGGGGCTGAGGGATTGCACCACTACGCTCGGAGCGACCAGTTGGATCGGGATGTTGTAGACGCCGGTGGTCTTGTTGCTCAGATCCAACACCGCTTTGATCTCTTCCGGTTTGACGGTCGGTTCGCCGCGCTTGGACGAGACGGTGATGACCGCATCCTTATCCGTGAAATGCGAGACGTACCCGACCGGCAGATTGATCGCCACGATCGGGACGGAGAGCTGCTGGTCGAAGCGTGCCGCCAGCAAGGGGTTGGCGTTGTAGCGGAAATACGCCCAGCCGAGCACGGCCAGGATCACCGCCGCGAGTTTAAGTCCGAAATTCTTGCGAAGTATCTGCACGACTCTCTCCGGACGGCGGGGGCGTTGGCTTGTTCGGCATCAGGCGCTGGCGCAGATGCGCGACCAGATCGTTCCCGGTCACGCGCGTCGTACGACGCCGGCGGGTGACCGCGAGCAAGAGATTGTTCAGGCGCGTCTCGTCCTCGATCGGACGCGAAAGTTTGCCCTCGCGCGCGAGCGAGATCGCGCCCGACTCTTCACTGACGACGATGACGACCGCATCGGTCTGCTCGCTCAGGCCGAGCGCCGCGCGATGACGCGTCCCGACGCGTCGTTCTGCCAGCGACTGCTCCGCGAGCGGAAGAAAACAGCCGGCCGCTTCGATCAGGTCTTCGTGGACGATCACGGCGCCGTCGTGCAACGGCGAGCGCGGCTGGAAGAGCGAGACCAACAGTTCGACCGAGACGAGGGCGTTCAGCAACGTGCCGGTCTCGATGAACTCCTTCAAGCCGCTCTGCTGTTCGATCACGATCAGCGCACCGATGCGACTGCGCGAGAGCGCGAAGGCGACCTGCACGATCGCGAGGATGCTGCGGTCCTCCGGGCGCCGCTCGGCCTCGTCTTGCGAGAACCGGAAGAGGCCGCCGCGTCCGAGCTGTTCGAGCGCGCGCCGCAGTTCGGGTTGGAAGACGATCGGCAACGTGACCGCCGCGCCGACGACGATGATCTGCAGGATCGAGCCGAGCAGATAGAGGCGCAGCAGGTTGGCGAGCCCGAGCAGGCCGATCAGCACCAGCACGCCGATCAGGATCTGGACGGCGCGCGTGCCGCGGATCAACAGCAAGACGTAGTAGATCAGGACGCTGGTCGCGATGACGTCGAGCAGGTCGGTCGGACCGAGCGAGAACAGAAAACTCCTAAACGCGTCCATCCGACGCCTCCAGGTAGGTCTCGAGCATCCGCTCCGGAGCGATCTCGGGCGCGCCGAGCCCGACGGCCGCGACGGTCGCCATGACCGCATCCGGCAAGGGCGCAAGCGAGCGCGCGATGCGCGTTCCCGCAAATCGCCGGAGTTCCGTATCGAGGACCGCGATCACCAGTGAGGCCGCGCTGACGGCCGGATCCCATTCGAGCACCAGGTCGTCGCCGACGCGTTCGCAACTCGCGATTCCGGCCGGGCGGCCGGCGCCGCCGAGCGCTTCGAGGAGCGCCGGGAAGGCTTCGGGCGGACGCGGCGTAACAGCAAGGGCGATGATCGCGTGCGCAAACGAGGTTCCCGAAACGGCGAACGCCGCAGACTCCGGCGTCTCGACCAGGCCGTACGTCCGGCCGGTCGCGGCGTCGCTGCGCCAGGCCACCCGCCCGCCCGCCGCGGCAATGCTCCGCTCGAGCGCCGCTCGTTCGGCGGCGTCCGGCGCGGCATCGAAACGAATCGTGCGGGCGAATTTCACGGTGCCTGCTTCGTTATACGCGCGTGTCTCGCACTCTTGCGGGTGCGGATGAACCCTTCGCATCGCGCGTTGATCGTCTCGGTCGGAAAGAACGTCGCGTGGGTCGTTCTCGACGGCGAGACCGAACCGCGCTTGGCGGCCCTACGGCGGATGAGCGGCAAACGCTCGATGCCGGTTCCCGGCGACGAAGCCCAAGTCCGAATGCTCGAAGACGGCACCACCGTGGTGGACGTGTTGGAGCCACGCCGCTTCACCCTCTCCCGCCGCAGCCTGAGCGGTCGCGAGAAGACCATGGCGGCGAACGTCGACACGCTCGTCACCGTCACGGCCCTCGCAATGCCCGCACCGCGCCTGGTGACCCTCGATCAGCTCCTCGCCTTCGCCGCGTTGGAGAACATCGCGGCAACGGTCGTCTTCACCAAGCCCGATCTGGCAGATGCGGCCCAGCGAGCCGAACTCGAGGCGCTGTACGAGCGGATCGGCTATCCTGTGGTGACGATCAATCCGAAGTTCGGCGAGAACGTCGAGGGCCTGCGCGGGGCGCTGGCCGGCAAACACGCCCTGCTGTGCGGCAACTCGGGCGTCGGCAAGAGTTCGATCTTCAAGGCTCTGGGGGGCGATGCGACCGTCGGCGAGACCTCGCGACACGGGCTCGGGCGCCAGACCACGACCACCGCGCGCCTCTACCGGATGGCCGACGGCTTCCTTATAGACAGTCCTGGGGTCAACGAGTTCGGTCTGGGCAAGATCGGGCCGCGCGACCTGACCGAGGGCTTCGTCGAGATGCGCGAGCCCGCGACCCGCTGCCGGTTCACGGATTGCACCCACCTCCGAGAGCCCGGTTGCGGCGTCCGAACCGCTCTGGATGCGGGCCAGATTTCACCCTCGCGGTACGCCAGTTTCGTGCAGATCGCTCAAGAAGGCTAGCCAGGGAGCACCTTCCGCCATATAGCCTGGACCCACCCTGGGTTCTGTGCTACAATCCCCCGGTTGTTCTAACGCCCAAGGAGCCCGACTTGCCCAACATCAAAGCCGCCGAAAAGTGGGTGCGGCAGACGCTCAAGCGCACGACCCGTAACCTCGACTCGAAGACGCGCCTCAAGACCCTCTACAAGAAGGCCGCCGTCGCTGCCGACACCGAGCTCGTGAAAGACGTCGAGTCGCAATTCGACAAAGCCGCGCAAAAGGGCACGATTCACCCGAACAAGGCCGCGCGCAAGAAGTCGCGCCTCGCCAAGGCCGTCAAGGCCGCTGCGAACGCGCCCGTGAAGCCGGTGAAGTCGGCCAAATCGAAGTCCACCAAAAAGACCTCGAAGAAAACCTCGAAGAAGTAGTCGCCCCGTAGCGCCTCGTGGCTGAATCGACCGCCTTCGTCGCCGACGATCCCAAGGCGGTCTTCATCGCCACGATGGCGCGCGAACTCCATCAAGCCGGCGTCGCGACCGACGCGCTCGAGGAGACGCTGGTCGCGATCGCCCGCGCGATCGGACTGCAGATCCAAGTCTTCGCCCTTCCGACCAACATCGCGATCGCGATCGGTTCCGTGTACCGTCAGCGGGTCGTCATGCTGCGCATGGATCCGGGACGTCCGAACCTGCGGCGCATCGCGTTGCTCAACTCCATCTACGACGAACTGCTCAAAGGGCGGATCGACTACGTCGAGGCGACCCGTCAACTCGAGCTGGTCGACGAGCAAGGTGGCTACGCCACTTGGCTTCAGATCCCCGGCCTGCTCTTCGTCGCCGTCGGCGTCGCGCTGCTGCTCGGTGCCGGCTGGCGGGAACTGATCGTCTCCGGCACGATCGGCGCGGTGACCGGCGTACTCGCCGCGTTCAGCACGCGCTATGCGGCGATCGACCGGCTCTTCGAAGTGATCGCGGCGTTCGCCGGCACGGTCATCGTGGCCGGATTCACGCAGTTGATCGGTCCGACCAACATCTACATCTCGATCGTCGCCGGGGTCGTGGTGTTGTTGCCCGGCTACTCGCTCACGCTCGCGCTCCACGAACTGGCGAATCGCAACTTGGTCGCGGGTGTGGCGCGATTGGGGAAAGTGCTCTCCACGCTACTCGCGCTCGGGTGCGGAGCCCTGCTCGGATTCACCTTGCTCGGTCCGCACCTGTTGCGAAGCGCCGACATCCAACCGCATCCGGTCGGCACTGCCTTCTGGCTGCTCGCCGTCATCTTGCTCACGGTCGGACTATGGGTCGATCTCGACGCGCGCCCGCGCGAGTTCCCGTGGGTCTTCGCCGCGAGTTTCGTGGCGGTCGCGACGACCAAGATCTTCGGCATGCTCCCGGTCCACGAAGCGGCGGCATTCGCCTCGGCATTCGTGTGCGGCCTGGTCGCGAGCTTCGGGGCGCGCTTTTTGCGCGTCCCGCAGCCGGTCATGCTCGTCCCGGCGTTGCTGGTACTCGTTCCCGGGAGCTTGAGCTACGAGAGCGTGCTCTTCGCGTTCCAGCAGAACATCGGCAGCGCACTTCCGCTTGCCGCCAATGCGGTCGTCAACGCGATCCTGCTCGTCGCCGGCCTCTTGCTCTCCCAGATGGTCTTCCCGTCGACCACGTTGCGCAATCAGCGCGCCTCGTTCGGGCCGCGATAGGCCTTGCCGGGCGCATTGCGCTAGGGTATGCTCGGCCTATGGAGCCAGCCTCATTTATCGTACGCGCTCTCGATGCGCTGCGCGCTCATCGGTCCGGCCTCAGAGTGCGGGCCAGCGTGCGCCGCGCCATCCGCTATATGCGAGAGCATCCCGATTGGGACGACGATCCCGCCGACTTCTTCCCGGCAGTGAATGACAGCCGCTAACGATTGCACCCAGTCTACGGATCGACGTTGATCGCGATGCGTGTCGCCCGATCCGTCCGAGCGCGGGGGATGATGTGTTCGCGGAAGGCTTCGCGGAGGGCGCGGGCTTTGGTGGTCTTGAGCATGATGCGGTAACGCCATTCGTTGTTCAGGCGCGCGATCGGGTAGGGTGCGGGGCCGAGGACCTCGCAGAGGCCGGTGGCTTCGAGGATCTTGGTGTAGGCTGCGGCCGCATCGCTCGTGACGACCTTATCCCGCCCGATCACGCCGAGATAGATCAGTCGCGATGCCGGCGGATATCCCAGCTCGCGCCGTTCGCGAAGCTCTTCTTCTGCAAACCCTTCGAAATCGTGCGACGACGCAAACACGATCGCGGGGTGCGTCGGCGCATACGTCTGAACGATCGCCTCGCCCGGCCGGGCGCGACCGCTGCGACCGCAGACCTGCGTGACCAGGTCGAAGGTCCGCTCGGATGCACGGAAGTCCGCGACGTGCAAGCCGATATCCGCCGCGACCACGCCGACGAGCGTGACCGTCGGATAATCCAGACCCTTGGCGACCATCTGCGTTCCGACCAGGACGTCGCCGCTCTCCTCGAACTCGGCCAGGAGCCGGGCGTGATCGCCGATCCGGGTCGTCGTGTCGGAGTCCATGCGTACGATCCGCGCGTTTGGAAAGAGCGCCGCCACTTCTTCGGCGACGCGTTCGGTACCGACGCCGAACTCTTTGACGGCCGCTTCACCGCAGTTCGGGCACAGCGTCGGAATCGGGCGCTGCAGATCGCAGTAATGGCAGCGGAGCAGTCCCTCTGCGCGGTGGACGGCCAGCGACACGCTACAGCGCGTACATTCGGGAACGTGGCCACATTTGCGACAGAGCAAGAAGCCACCGCTCCCACGCCGGTTGACGAAGAGCACGCTCTTCTCACCACGGCCGATCCGATCCGAGAGCGCCTGTGCGAGCGCGCTTCCGAAGATGCGCTTGTTCCCGGCCGAAAACTCCTCGCCCATGTCGACCACACGCACGTGTGGCATCGCTTGTTTCGTCGCACGTTCGCGCAAGGTCAACAGCTCTAGCGCACCGCTCTGCGCCGCCGCCCAGCTCTCGAGGGAAGGCGTCGCGCTCCCGAGGATAGTCACGCCGCCGACCGAACGCATGCGCTCCCGCGCGACCGCCACCGCATGATAGCGCGGAACGGTATCCTGTTTGTAGGACGTCTCGTGGGCCTCATCGACGACGATCAGGCGAACGTCCGGCAACGGTGCGAAGACCGCGCTGCGGGCGCCGACGACGACGTCCACCTCGCCGCGCGCGCTCGCCTGCCACGCGTCGAACCGTTCGCGCTCCGAGAGCGCGGAGTGGAGCACGGCGACTCGCTCGCCGAAGGCCGCCTCGAACCGGCGGGCCGTCTGGGGCGTCAGCGAGATCTCCGGGACGAGCACGATAGCGCGGCCGCCGGCCCGGACGACGCGCTTGATCGCCTCCAGGTAGACGAACGTCTTGCCGCTCCCGGTCACGCCGAAGAGCAGTGCCTCGCGATGCTTGCGCGCATCCAGCCATTCGGCGAGGCGAGCGATCGCGACCGCTTGTTCCTCGGTCGCTTCGAACTGGGCCGGTTCGTCGATTCGCGTGGTACGTTCGCGCGCCGGTTCGATCTCTCGTTCGATCAACGCGCCGGCTTTCACGGCGCGGGCCACGACGGCATTCGTGAAGCCGGCGAGCAACGCGTCGGCGCGCGGCGTACCGGGCTGCTCGCGCACGAATGCGAGCAGGCTCTCGGCCCTCTTCCCTTTGATCGCCGCGTCGCCGGGAAAGAGCACGCGCACGGTGTACGCATGCGTCTTCGGCGCGACGAACCGACGCACGCGCGTCAGGTCGCCGCTGCGCGAGAGCGTCTGGACGTGCCGCAACAGGGTCGCCCGATCGCCGGCGCGGCGGGCATCGGGGTGCCGAAGCAGCGACTCGAGCCCGAAACCGTCGGGGAGATCTTCCCAGATCGTCCGCAGCAGGCGTTCCGGCACCGACGGATAGCGCGGCGGGTTTGCGCGCTCGGATCGGGAGAACGCATCCACCATCCGAGGAACGGCCGCGGCCAGGACGACCGCGCCGAGGGCTTCGCCGAGCGTGCATACGTAACGCTCTGCGACAAACCGCGCGAGGTGCAGCCCGGTCTCGTCGAACGCCCGCGGTACTTCGCACCGTTCTGCGACGAACCGGATGCGCGCGTCGTCGGCCTGTTCGCGGACCGGCGAGACGATGAACGCGACCATCTCCCGCGAGCCGAGCGGTACGCGGACCACATCGCCGACGCGCAGATCGAGGTCACCGACGGCGTACGTCAGGGGGAGATCGAAACGCGAAGACCGGATCGCCGCCAGCGCGTCGCAGACGCGCATCGTCAGGAGACTTCGGCGTCGGTCGGAGGAGTGGTCATCCGCTTGAGGACGGCGCGAACGTCGCGATCCGGAACCTCGATCCCGAACTCCACATCGCCGACCGCGTTCGGCAGGACGAACCGCAGGCGTCCGTCACGCTTCTTCTTATCCGCTTGCATGGCCTGGAGTACCGGCCCCGGATCGAGGGGCATCGTCATCGGCAAACGGAGGAGCGCAAGCAACGCAAGCACGCGCAGGTGGTCCGTCTCGGAGAACCGCCCGGTGCGTAGCGCGAGGAGCCCCGCCGCGCGTAGGCCGAGTGAGACGGCCGCGCCGTGCGAGATGCGGAACGCGCTCGCGCGCTCCATCCCATGCGCGAAGGTGTGTCCCAGATTCAGCAGTTCACGAACGCCTTGCTCCGTGCGGTCGTCCGCGACGACCATGGTCTTGACCTTGGCCGAATCGTTGACGAGCGCATGCCAAGGCCACTTCGAGAACGGATGCGGCGCGAGCGATTCGAGCGCATCGAAGAAGTCCCCGCCTTCGATGACGCCGTGCTTGACGGTCTCGGCCAAGCCCTCGCGCAGATGCCGGAACGGGAGCGTTTCGAGCGCGTCGGTCGGTGCGAAGACGGCTAGCGGGTCGTTGAAGACGCCGGCAAGATTCTTGCCACTCGGCAGGTCGACGCCGGTCTTCCCGCCGATCGCCGCGTCGACCATGGCGACCAGCGACGTCGCGACGTGGACGTACGGAACCCCGCGCATGAACGTCGCCGCGGCGAAGCCGAACAGATCGCTGGCGACGCCGCCGCCGATGCCGAGGACGGTGGTGCCGCGATCCGCGCCCGCAGCGATCAGTCCGTCGAGAACACGCTCGAGCGTCGCGAGGGTCTTCTTCCGCTCGCCGAGCGCGAACGGCAAAACGGCGATCCGGCCCGGGATACCGTTGCTCATGCGGCGCGCCAAGCGCGCGATGTCGGCCTGCGCATCGCAGAGCACCACGAAGCGGCGCACGTCGCGTTCGTCCAGAAACGCGCGTAGCTCCGCTCGCAGGTCGGGACCGACGACGACCGGGTAGCCCAGGTCGCCGTTGACCGTTACAGCTCGATCTTCTTCTTGTGCGTCCACGTGACGATCTGTTCGATGATCTGAGGGGTCGACAGGTCGTCGGCTTCGACGACCAGATCGGCATGCGCGTAACGCGGCATGCGTGCGGCGTAGAGCTCCTTGATCTTCGAGAGCGAGGGCGTCGGCCCGATCAGCGGTCGGACCCGCGGGCTCCGACGCAGGCGCCCGAGGATCTGCTCCGGCGCGACTTTGATGAAGATCCGATAGGTGCGCTTCTTCAGCAACTTGAGGGTGTCGTCGTTGGTGACCGCCCCACCGCCGAGCGCGATGACGCCCGGGGGCTCGGTCTCGATCACGTGCTCGATCATATCGCGCTCGTACGTCCGGAACGTCTCCTCGCCTTGCGCGTAGAAGATGTCGCTGATCGGGCCGTGCGCTTCGACGATCAGATCGTCGATGTCATACGATGCGATCCCGAGCTTGCGAGCGAGCTTCTTGGCGATGGTGGACTTGCCGGCGGCCATGAATCCGACCAGAGCGATGTGCTTTTTCATGCTTGCTGATTCGCCTTCTCAAACAATCGTAGGGCCGCGGCGTTCGCACGCTGCAGATTTTCGAGGGTCTCTTCCATCGAATCGCCGCCGAACTTCTCCAAGATCGGCGCGATCAGGGCCAGCCGCACCATCGCCTCGCCGACGATCGCCGCGGCCGGCACGACGCAGACGTCCGAGCGCACGATCGATGCCGGCGCCTCGGTGCCTTGATGCAGGTTGACCGACGGCAACGCCTTCATCAACGTCGGAATCGGCTTGACCGAGATGCGCAGGATGATCGGCTGGCCGTTGGACATGCCGCCCTCGATGCCACCCGCGCGATTGCTGGTACGCACGACATCGGAGCCGTCGTAGGCGAAGACGTCGTGGGCTTGCGAGCCCGGCTTGTCGGCGACGTCGGCACCGAGGCCGACCTCGACCGACTTCACGGTCTGCATACCCATCAGTGCGCCTGCCAGCACGCCATCGAGCCGGGTATCCGGCTGGCGGTTGCTACCGATGCCGACCGGCATGCCGTCGATCCGCACCACGAACTGGCCACCGAGCGTATCGCCCGCCGCCTTGGCCGCATCGATCGCGGCGATCATCTTCTCTTCGGTCGCCTTATCCGGACAACGGACGTCGCTGTTCTCGACGTCGTCCTGCGAGAACGAATCCAGGACCGGTGCTTCGACCGGACCGATCCGATGCACGTACGAGTGGGTGGTGATGCCGAGGGCCGACAGGAACTGTTCGCAGATCGCGCCGAGGCAGACGCGCATCGCGGTCTCGCGAGCGCTGGCCCGTTCGAGGATGTTGCGCAGATCGCGCTGACGGTATTTGAGGGCGCCCGCGTAGTCGGCATGGCCCGGTCTTGGATTGGTGAGCGGTTCGCCGCCACCGGTCAGCGGATCCATCAGCGCCTTGACCTTGGGCGTGTCGTGATCGCGATTGCGGACGACCGCGCAGATCGGCGAGCCGAGGGTCTCGCTTCCGCGGACGCCGGCCAGAAACTCGACCTCGTCGCGTTCGATCTTCATACGACCGCCGCGGCCGTAGCCGCCCTGGCGCCGCGCAAGCGTCTGGTTGATCCGCTCGACGTCGAGCTTCAAGTGCGCGGGCAGGCCGTCGAGGATGCCCACCAGGGCGGGACCGTGAGATTCACCGGCAGTCAGATATCGGAACATCGGATGGCCGATGTTGGCGAAAGCGGTGGCGCGGGCCTGGTGCGGGCGAGCGACCTTCGCCTTGCAGGAGTGCCTTTTCGGGAGAGCGCCACATGGGTACCAGCGGAACATGAGCTTCAAACAACTCGACGGCCTGAGCGTCGCCATTCTTCTCACCGACGGCTTCGAACAAGTCGAGATGACCGAACCGCGCGCCGCGCTCGATGCGGCCGGCGCCACCACATATCTCGTCTCTCCCAAAAGCGGCACCGTTCAAGGGACGCATCACGGCGAGAAACGCGACACCTTCGAGGTCGATCTCACGCTCGACGAAGCGGCGAACATCCAGTTCGATGCGCTGCTACTCCCCGGCGGCGTCGCGAACCCGGACGCCTTACGACTCGAACCGAAGGCCATCGATTTCGTAGGACGCTTCGAAGAGAAGCCGATCGCCGCGATCTGCCACGGTCCGTGGACGCTGATCGACGCCGGCATCGCGAAGGGCAAACGGATGACATCGTGGCCCTCGCTCAAGACCGATCTCACCAATGCTGGCGCCGACTGGGTCGACGCGGAGGCCGTCACCGACGGGATGCTCGTCACCAGCCGCAGGCCGGACGACATCCCGAAGTTCAACGACGCGATGATCGCGATGTTCGCGGCTCGCGCCGCTTCGCCGGCATCGGCCCGGCCGTAGGGCTCTACGACGAAGGCGGGACATCCCCAGGCTCGATCACGTGTGACGTGATCAGGAAGACGATCTCGTTCCGCTGGTGGCGGGTCGCCTTGCTCCGGAAGAACGCGCCGAGCACGGGGATGTCGCCGAGCCCCGGCAACTTCGTAAGCGTTTCGGAGCTGACGTCGCGAAGCAGTCCGCCCAAGACGATCGTCTGGTCGCTCATCACGCGTAACGTCGAGTCGATCTTTCGATTCGCGATGATCGGCAGGTTGCCGGCCGTAAATCCCTCGATCTCGCTGTACTCCGGGTGAATGTCGGCGGTGACGCTTCCATCCGGCCCGATGGTCGGCGTCAAGCGCAGCTTTACGCCGATGTCGACGAATTGCACCTGTTGGCCGCCGAACGCCGAGTTGGAGTACTCGAACGGATACGTCTGACCGATCAGGAGATCGGCTTCGTGGTTATTCAGCGTCACCAGGCGCGGCGTTGCCAAGATCTGCGCCCTGCCGTGGCTGATGAGCGCGTCAAGGCGTGCGTTGACCGCAAACGTGCCGCGCGGGAACGCATAGGTCGCCGCGCCGGCTAACGGCTGGCCTTGCAGATCGGCACCGCCGAACTCGAGCCCCACACTACTACTGTCGTCCCGTGGCGTCACATCGGCGACGCGGACCTCAAAGGCGACCTGACGACTCGCGACGTCGATCTCCGCCGCGAACGCGTCGGCAAGCCGACGGGCGTCTTCTCCGCCCCGCACGAGGACGGCGTTCTGCGCATCGTCGGCGATCGCAACGGCGCCCTCCGGAAGTTCGGCCTTCATCAACTTCAGCGCATCCGCCGCGCGAACGTAGCGAAGGCGATACACCTTGAACGTGCCGACATCGGCTGCGCTTGCGGGGCCGTCAAGGGCTGCCACCAACGATTGCGCGCGGGCGATGGTCGCATCGTCCGCGCTCACGATGACTGCGTTCGTCCGTCGATCGGCGACCACGACAGTGCCGGCCGGAAGCGCATCCGATAGCTCCTTTGCGATATCGGTCGGATCGCCGCGGTGAAGTGCGAGGACCGCCGTCTTCGCGCCGAGCGGTCCGTCGTCGGACGCGCCTCGATCGAGCACGCTTGCCGGACCTACGATCAACGCGGAACCCACGTGCCGAACCAAGAGCCCGCGCGACCGTGTCAGCACCGCGAGCGCCTCGTCGAACGTCACGCCCGCAAGGTGCAGCGTCATCCGCTCTTGCGGAAGCGATGCATCCGGAACCACGGTGACGCCGCTTTCAAGCGAGAGGAGGGCCAGGACGTCGGCTATGCTCGCGTCCCGCACGTCCAGCGTTATCCGCGCATGCGCGCCGGTCGCGGCCACGAGCGAGAGAGCCAGAATGGCGAGCCAGTTCCTCACGGCCGTCTCACCAACGCCAGCGAACGCCCGTCCGCAAGCCGAACGACCGCCGAATCCACGTAGCTCACGCGAGAGCCGAATGCGCTCGTCCCGAGCGCGAGCGCCTGCGTATGGCCGTCCACTTCCACCAATGCGACCGGTCTGGCGCCACTCGCGAACGCCAATAGGGTCGGGCGAATCGGTGCTCGCTCACCTTCGGCCGCGAGGGGTCGAAATGGATCGCGGACGAGCGCCGCTCCGCGACCCGGTCGCATCGACGGTGCTACTGTAGGAACGGCGATCGGTGCCACCTCTCGCCCGAGCGGCTCGACGGCCAGCGACGACTGCGCCGCTACTGGCAACAACAGTATCGAAGTCGCGCAGATGGCCGCGCTTGCGCGCAGCAATCTCGCACGGGTCGGGTCGGTCAATCCTTGCATCGCTATTCCTTTGCGTTTGGATCCGCGAGGTCGTAGGCGTCCGCATCGATCCCGAAGACGAGCGGACGCATCGTTCCACCCGAGTCGTTCGAAGAGATCTGGATAGCGCGCAGGCGCACGAGTGGATCGTCCTCCGAAAGCGCGGGTAGAAATGTCATTAGCCGGGCAAACGTTCCGCGCAGGGTCATATGAAGGCGGCGAGCGCGAAGCCACCGGTCTTTCGCAGGCACCGGCTCGGCGTTCTTAGGCTCGATGGAGATCAGCGCGATGCCCGCCCGCCGGGTGGCTCGGTCGAGCGACCTCAGCATCGGCCCGAGGTCGCTCCGGCTCCCATACATGGCCTCCGCCCGAATATCCGAAACGATTCTTCTCCGAGCCGCGCGAAGAGCCAGCCGATTGTGGACGATCGACTCCGCCCGGGCGATCTTCGCTTCGAGAATACGCGCATCGCTCTCGACGCTAGCCAGGTGTGCGGCGTCGCGCACTTCGATGCGAACGTAGCCCACGCCGAGCAGGCCGACCGCCGCAAGCCAGACGGTCGCCGCAAAAGCACGCTGCGAGACTCGCACCTATCCTCCATCCACCGCAGCGGAGAACTCGAGGATGGCGTGTCCCGGGCGCTCGATACGGGCTACGCCGTCTAGCGAGACCGTGCCGAAGCGCGAACCCGCGAGCCGAGCCATCGCGCGAGCGACGCCTGAAAGAGAGGTCGCCCGGCCGACCAAGGAGAGACGGGTGCCGTCATCGTTGATCGAGACGAGCCAAACGTCGACCGGTAGCGCCCCTGCGAGCGATGCAAGGCGATCTCGGACACGACCCCCGGATGCAGCGATGTCGCGGAGGTCTCCATCCAGCGCACCGAGATCCGCGACTTCGCCCGCTTCGAGCCGTTCGCGGACGAGCCGTTCGCGGAGCGCACCGTACTGCACCCGCAACGCGGCCGCTTCGGAGAGCGCACCAGATAGCTTCTGGCGCTCGATGAACCACGCCGCCGTGACGACCACGGCGACCGTCAGGAGCGCGATCGCCGCACTCGTCAGCGTGGCCGAAACCCGCCACGCGCGTATGCGCTCGATCAAGGCGACGCGCGGATCGTAGAGAAAATCGAAAGCGATCATTGGCGGGCCCATCGTGCGAGACCGATCGCAAGCGCCCAGTCCGCGGAGGCGCCGATCGCGACGTCGTCCGGATAGCTTTCGTCCGATAGGCCTTCCGGACGCATCCCCGGAGCCCGAACGTCCGCGCCCCGCTCGATAGATCCTCGTAGCCCGGTGATCCGCGAGCCGTTCCCGAAGAGCGCGATGCGGTCGATAGTGCACCCGCGACGTCGCGCCGATCGGACCAGCGTCGTCGCTTCTGCGACGACGTGGGACAGCGTATCTTCTCCCGCTCCCGCGATTCCGATCGATCGTTTGCGCGCTTCCGCCGAGCGATCTTCGACGCCCAGGTCTTGGCCGATCGCCGCGGTGAGGTTGGCCCCGCCGATCGGGCTCCAGAGCGTCAGAGCAGGTGCTGCCGGAACGTGCAAGGTGATTCGGGAGAGCCCGATGTCGAGAATCGCATCTGCGTCAGGAAAGGCACGCGCGAGGGCCGTACCCTCGAAATCCACCGCGCGCGTCCGAAATCCCGCGCGCCGCAAGACGTCCGTCCGCGACCGCAGAGCGCGGCCCGAGACCGCACCGACTATGCAACTGCCATCCCCAGACGAAAGCGGACGAGTGCGGACGACGACATCCGCCGCTGCGCGCCCGAGACGCCGCTCTACATCGATCCGGGCGACGCGATCCCGCTCGATCGCGTTCATGCGAGGCATTTTGAGAAGTCGGAGGGTCGCTATCGGCGGACCGACGGCGCATACGCAGCTTCCGGGCCGAACGCGCATCTCTCCGAGCATATCTTCGATCACCGCTGCGACGATCTCCGGATTCACGATCTCCCCTTCGGTGCAAGACCCCGTCGGAAGATCGCGCGACGAGATCGTGTCGACGACGGTACGCATGCCCGCATCCCGCCCGCATGCGATGCGGACGCGGGAGCTCCCGATATCGATGCCGACGGAGGTGTTCACCAGAACGCGAGGCCTGCCGAACGAAATGCGATCGCAAGAGCGGCGCCGATAGCGAGGTACGGTGCGAACGGGATGGCCGTGTTCCGGCGCGCGCGTCCCGTCGCAAGGACCGCCGCCGCAACGATTCCTCCCGCCACAAATCCAAGTGCGAGCGCAGCGAGGCCGGAAGCCACTCCAAGCGCAGCCCCGAGCACGGCCGCGAGCTTGACGTCGCCCGCACCGATTCCACCGCGCGCTGCGACATAGACCGCTAGCATGACCAGCGTCGCCGCGGTCGCGCCGGATGCGAACAAGGGAAGCGTGCCGGTGCTCCATGCCGATACGCAGAGCAGCGCAAGCGAAACTCCCACTACGAGGTCAAGAACGACCCCGCTCCGGATGTCCGTGATAGAGCTGATGACCAGGCTCGCGCACAAGATCGCGTAGGCATCAAGGCCATGCGCCGCACAGTATCCGACACCGATCGCGCCGGCGACCAGGCCGGCAGCGTCGGCAACGTTCGGCACGTACCGCTCTCCAAGATCGCTCAGTCCTCGGCGCGCCGCCAGGGGTAGCGCACCCGCGAGAGATACGGCGATGGCGCCGTCGAGTGCCGTCATCGGGTGCCGCGACGCGCGCGGCGCGATGCCGCGGCGGCGAAGACTCGAGCCCGTTCGTCGCCGCCCTTTGCGGAGGCATACCGAAAATCGCGTGCCGCCGCGGCGTACGCGCGCTGCTTCCATTCGATCAAGCCGCGATCGAAGTGCCCGACCACGCTTCTCGGATGCTGTATCACGAAGCCGTCCGCTGCGCGTATCGCCGCGGAGAGCGATACGCCTCGAGGCGATAGCAGCGCGACGAGTGCGTAGCGCTCAAGAGTCTCCACCCGAGCCCCACCGATGGCCTCCGCACGGCCGTAGTACCGCTCCGCGGACACCAGTCTTCCGGAGCGCGCCTCGTCATCGCCGCGAGCCAGCACCGCATCGGCGATCGAGACCCGAGCGGCGACGCCCGCGAGAGCGACGCACGTCAGAGCGCACGAAACCCGCACGAGCGCCCTCATATGAGCAGCCCGAAATAGCAGCCCATCGCAAGCGAGACCGTCCCCGTCGCAAAGTTCACGAAGGCCGGTCGAATCGATCGCAATCCTCGGCCCGCACTCGAGAGGCACGCCATCATCGCGGCGGCAACACATGTCCGACGGCGAACCAGCAGAGCAGAACTGCACCGTACCGAAGATCTCCGAACGCGCTCGCCGTCAGTGCGAAGACGAACGGCGCGCAACAGGGTGAAAGGGTGAGCGAGCCGCCGCATCCTAGCAGAAACGATACGCCCGAAGCGGGCTCCGAGCTGACGCCGTGGCGATGATCCGCGCGCAGAAGACTTGCAAGACCGACGCCGATCAGAACCGCTGCTAGCACCGCATACGAATACGCGGACCACTCCGCCAACCGAAATGCGACGCCGGCAACGATGCCGTAGGCCGCGTATCCCGCAATCGCGCCCGCCGCGTAGGCTACGATAGCCCGGGCGACACGCCCGCGCGATGCGCCGGAGGTCAGGCTCGCGAGCGCGGCACCACGCGAAAGGGCACAAGGCCCAATCCCGCTCAGGACGCCCAAGACGAGCGCGCCGGCGGGCGCGAACGCCGAGCGATGCGCGGCTTGTATATAGGTCCAGCCCGCGACGTCCATCACTGCGCTGCTACTGCGCCGAAGCCGCTCGCCGAATCGTACTGCACGTGTCGATTCGTGGTGTTCGGCGCGAACTTCGCAAGCGTTCCCGGATCGTGGCTACCCGGGCAGACGATCGTATAGCTGGCGTCGCCCGCGGCGGGGTTATGCGTCGTGTACTGGTAGTACGCCTGCGGACCCGCGACCGGATCGACCGGAACCTGCTTCACATACGGCAGCAGGTTGGGGTCGCTACCGTCCAGCGCCTGATCCGATGCGGTCGGATATCGATCGTTATCGGCCTGATAGAGCTCCAGGGCCGTGGCGATCTCCTTGAGGTTCATCATGCAGGAGGCCGTCTGCGCCTGGGCCCTCGCGCGCACGAAGTTGGGAACCAGGATCAGGACCAGCATCGCGATGATCGCGACGACGATCATCATCTCGACGAGCGTAAACCCACGCTGCGCTTCGCGTCGCAATTGCACGTCTTTCACGTTCGGCTCAGTACCCATCCCCTGCCCCGGACATGACACAGAGCGGTCCAAGTTTCCTGATAGCACTCTGCCGGATGCGGCTTACATGACGTTCGGAATACCCCAGGCGCGCGGCGATCTCGGCGACGCTTCGATCGCGCGCGACCGATTCGAGCAGGACGCTGCGCTCCAGCGGCGTTAGCGTGCGTAAGGCCTCCTCGAGCATCAAGCGATCGTCTAGTTCCTCGATCGTATAGTAGGCACGCGAAGCCTCTTCGAACGGCGATGCATCCAGCGACTCGATGCGCGCTCGCTCCCGATATTCGTGGATATCCCGGACCGCCTCCGCGTCGAGGAGCAGGTGCTCCGCGATCTCGCGATCGGACGGCTCCCGACTCAGGTCGGCGCAGAGTTCCTCACGCGCATCGTTCCAACTACGCTCGAGCGCGCGTAGTCGCCGTGGCGCACGCACCATGCGTTCGCCGTCGCGCACGTAGTGGGAGAGCTCGCCCTGTATCAGTATCCATGCATACGCTTCGAACGGCGTCCCCGCGTCTTCGCGATATCGATCGACCGCCTTGATCAATCCCAGTGCCGCAGTCTGTTCGAAATCGTCTCGATCTTCGCCGCGACGAGCGTACTTGCGCGCTCCGCGGCGGCAGAGGTAGCGGTATTTATGGACGATACGGTCGCGCTGTCGCGACCCGCCCGCGAGCCGGGCTTGCATTTCGGCATGTTCCGTCATGAGATACTCCCTATCGTCGAGTAGAGCGGTACGAGTACGGCGGCGACGATCGCCGCGATGATGCTGCCGAGGACCAGGATCAACGCGGGTTCCACAACCGCGGCCAAGGTCGCCGTACTCGCTGCGACCTCGGCTTCGAGATGCTCGGCAGCTCGCACGAGCATGGCGTCGAGCGCACCGCTCTCCTCGCCGGCGCGAACGAGACCTACGACGAGCGGATCGAAAAGTGGGCTTGCGGCGAAGGACGGCGCCACGCGCTGGCCCAAGCCGACGGCCTCCCCGACGCTTTCGAAGACGCTGCGCAGCCGTGCGCTTCGCGTCATCGCGGCCGAGCAGCGAAGCGCCG
The DNA here is from genome assembly GCA_041690835.1 of Vulcanimicrobiota bacterium. Lineage (GTDB taxonomy): Bacteria > Vulcanimicrobiota > Vulcanimicrobiia > Vulcanimicrobiales > Vulcanimicrobiaceae > JALYSX01. Next base: position 31,376 of record JBEPVY010000005.1, read on the forward strand.
ATGAGAGCGGCACGCCGCAACGAAGCGACGTGCCGAGAGTCCGGATGCAAGCAGCCACCTCGGCTCGCCGCGCGATCGGGCCGACGATCGGCACGCCGAAGCGGACCCGGTCGAGCCAGACCCCTCCGTGGGTCGTTCGCGCAGCCGCGGCCGCTGCTACCGAAGCGGCGCAAACGACGGCGATGCCGGTACCAATCGCGAGCGGATCGCGCAATCCGCTCGCCAGAGCGAGCAGTGCTCGCGTCGCGAGCGGTAATTGGACATCGAATCCGCGGATCATCGACGCCATTTCCGGAACGACGGCAGCCACCAGGAACGCGACCAGCCCGCAGGCGAGCGCCCCGACGATCGCCGGATATACCAGTGCGCTCGAGATGCTCCGCCGAAGCGCGTGACCTCGCTCGAGCAGCTCGGCTACGCGCTCAAGGGCATCGTCGAGGGTTCCGCTCGTCTCGCCCGCGCGCGTAAGAGCGCAGACGACCTCCGGAAACTCTCGGGGGTGCAGTTGCAGGGCCTCGCTGAGAAGCGCGCCCCGCTCGAGCTCCGCACCCACGCCCGCGATCGCACTCCGGAAGCGCTGCGAATCGCACTGCTCTCCGGCGATCTCGAGCGCCCTTCGGAGCGTCACGCCGGCGCGCACCAGGGTCGCCACGCTCCGGAAGAGGGCGATTCGCGCCGTTCCCGCTCGCGACGTGGCGATCCGCAGGGTGGCCAACACCCCGCGCGGACTATCCGCCCGGGTCAGGGTCGTGACGGCAAGGGTGCGCGCATGCAACGAATCGATGGCCTCCGCCCGCGAGGCCGCAGCCAGAGTGCCGGCGACGAATGCGCCGGCTTGCGAGCGGGCTTCGAACGCGTAGATCTCTCTCATACGGCTGAGGGGCAGCGCTCGATCTCATCGGGCCGGTCGGCAAATCGTAACGCATCCGCCAGGCTGATCTCACCGGCACCGACGAGGCCTGCGAGATGGTCCTCCAGGGTCAACATCCCGATGCCTCGCGACGTCGCGATCACGTTACGCAGCTGATGCAGCTTCCCGTCGCGGATGGTCGCGCGTACCGCATCGTTCGCGATCAGGACCTCGACGGCGCAGCGTCGCCCGCCACAGGTCCTCGGTACGAGGCGCTGGCTCACGATCGCCACGAGCGTCTGTGCGAGCTGCGTCCGGATCGCATCGCGATGTTCCGGGGAAAACGCGTCGACGATGCGCGCGACGGTCTGGACGGCGCCGGACGTGTGCACGCTGCTCAACACCAAGTGGCCCGTCTCGGCGGCGACGAGAGCCGCTCGCATCGTGCTCGAGTCGCGCATCTCCCCGATGACGATGACGTCCGGGTCCGAGCGCAACGCCCCACGAAGCCCTTGGTCGTAGCTCTGCAGGTCGGATCCTAGTTGCCGTTGTCGCACGAGCGCGCGCTTGGACTCGATGCGGTATTCGATCGGATCCTCGATGGTGATGACGGTCTTCGAGGATCGCTCGTTGATGCGCTCGACGAAAGCCGCGAGGCTCGTAGTTTTCCCGCTCCCGGTCGGACCCGCGAACAGCACCAGGCCGTGCCTCGTTTCGACCAGGTCTGCGACGGCCTGGGGCATTCCGAGGCTGTCGAGCGTCGGAGATACATCGGGCAACAGGCGGATCGCGATGCAGAGCCCCAATCGGCTGCGATAGGCATGCGCGCGCATTCTGCCAAGCTCCGGTCTTGCAACGCCGACGCTGACGTCTCCACAAGTCTCCAGGTGCGAACGGTCGGCGTCCGAGAATATCTCCTCGACGAGTGCCTGTGCGTCCGGCACCGTAACGGCGGCTACCGGTAGTCGCTCGATCGATCCGTGTACGCGAGCCGCCGGGACGCTGCATGGAGCGACGTGCACGTCGGATGCTCCGCGCGCTCGAGCGAGCTCGACGATCTCGCGCAAGCGAAAACCCGCGACGCTTGACGTCACGCGCTCATCTCTCCGAGAATCCGTCGAGCCTCCGCGCGATCGGTCTCGCCGCGAGCGATCATCCCCTCCACGCGATGTGCCAGACTGCCGCCCTCGTCGACGCGCGCGTGCCCCGTGCGATCGACCGTCGCCAGTTCGAAGACCCCCGTTCTGGCTCCGTACACTCCCGCGCGGGGCGTGCGTCGGACCAGTCGTTGCGATAGCACGCCGCGGACGCAGCTCGCGATCGATCTCCTCGAAACGCCGAACTCGACGAGCCGCTCTAACGCACCCTCGCCTTCGCCGGCATGAATGCTGGTGAGCACGAGATGTCCGGCCAGGGCGGCTCCGATCGCGGCATGAGCCGTTTCTGCATCGCGGACCTCCCCGATCATCACGAGGTCGGGATCTTGACGGACGATCGAACGGAGAGCGGATGCGAACGTCACCCCTGCGCGCTGACATATCTGGACCTGCGTGACGTCGGAAAGTCGCATCTCGACCGGGTCCTCGACGCTGCAGATGTTGAGCTCCGCACCGTTGCGATCGGCAAGCGACGCGTAGAGCGTGGTCGTCTTCCCGCTCCCCGTCGGCCCGGCGACGATGACGCAGCCGTGCGCACTCCGGATGATGCTGCGATGGGCGGCGAGCACATCGCTCGACATGCCGAGCCCGTCGAGCCCGGAGGGAAGTTCGCTCGCGCGTAGGAGTCGCACCACGGCCTTCTCGCCGTCCGGGGTGGGCAAGGTCGCCACGCGAGCGTCGACCGTCCGGCCCGCGATCTCGATCGTAAAGCGCCCGTCTTGGGGTTGCCGGCGATCGGCTACATCCATACCCGCCAGGAGCTTGACCCGCGCCACGACACGATCGAACTGGTCGTCCGGAATCGTGCGACCGGCGCGCATCGCGCCGTGGACCCGTTCGCGAACGCGACCGCCGGTCTTCGATGGCTCCATGTGAATATCGGAGGCGGTATGTTCGAGAGCATCCTCGATGATCGCGTCGAGTATCGATACGACGGGCGACTCGTCTTCCCGCTCGTTGCGGAACGGGGTCGACAAGGACGGATAGGCCCTGCTCAATCGCGTCCGGATGATGTCGCGCGGCGCGACGACGGCCCGGACGCGAGCTCCGGTCTCAAAACGGATCCGATCGATGGTTTCGGGCGCAGCGGCTTCTGGGATGGCGACAGCGAGTTCGTCGCCGTCCCACGCCAGTGCGAGCACGTCGTGGTCCAGCGCAAAGTGTCGCGGGACACGGCGCAGGGCCTCGGGGTCGGAGTTGAGGTCCGACCAACCGTCGGACGGGATATCCACTGAGATAGTCACCCTCGACCTCTCGAAATCACACTCGCAGATTAGTGGTGGGCCCGCGCAACGACCGATGGCTCGGTCGCCCGTATCAGTACAATAGCCCAAATCGGTCAAAAACCGGACATGGGTCGGTAAAAATAGTTCGCTATGCTATTGGGCATGATCCCGACGCGTCGCGCCAGGTCGCGTGCCCTAAATGACCTGGTCTGCTATACTAGACCAATGAAGACGGTCAATATGTACGAGGCCAAGACCCAGCTCTCGAAGCTCGTCGAGGAGGCACTCCGCGGTGAAGAGATCGTCATCGCGAAGAGCGGCGTGCCTCAGGTGAAGCTCGTGCCCCTGCGTAAGCGCAAGCGGTCGGACGGGGCGGGATTCGGGAAGGCGTTCCTGACCGGCCCGATCGATTGGGACCTGATCGAGCAACCGATCGAAGAGCTCGAGGAATACACGGTATGAGGCTCCTCATCGACACCAACGTCTTCCTCCGGTACGCCGAAGACCGCTTGGAAACGGAGTGGATGGACGCGATCGACGGAGCGGAGCAAGTCTTCTTCTCCGCCGTCTCGATGTTCGAGATCGCCATTTTGTCGACGAAGGGGCGGCTTTCGGCCGGAACCGATCCGAGTGCCTTCGTGAACGACGGCATGCAGAGACTCCAACTGATGCCGCTCGATATCGTGCCGCGCCACGTTCTCGCCACCGCGAATCTGCCACTTCATCACGGCGATCCGTTCGATCGGCTCCTGATCGCGCAAGCGCTCTGCGAACGACTCACCATCATGACGAGCGATCGCGCGATCGCTCTGTACGACGTTCCGATCTTCGGGAAGACGAAGCGGAAGTCGAAGGTCTAGTACACTCCGGCGAGCGAGCGCGCGCCGTTCTCGATGCTCGCGCGCATCTGGATCCAGCCGCGGAAATTCGCGTGGAATTCAGCATCGGGCGAGGGCGTCGCGACGTGTTCGAACGGGCTCAGATGCCGCTCGACTTTGAGGCGCTCGTGAAGATCGAAATCTTTGGTGATGTCGCGCGTGCCGTCGTGGGTCAGATATGACACGCGGGCACAGCGCGCGACCGAAGCCTTTTTCAGGTTGTCGATCGGATGCGCGCCTCGTTCATCGTCGTGGACCAGCGGCAAGTGCCATTCGCCGCGCGGAACCCTTGACGGCTGGCTAGCTTCCAGCGCGGCGCGCATCTGCCGCGCGGCTTCGCGAATCTCGGGCTGTGCGGCGGGGGCGCAACGTAGTTCGAAGAAGTTGGCCCACTCCGTCGACGTGACGATCACCGTGTGCCATAGGAATGGTTCGAGGATTCGGTTGAGTACCTGCTTATGCACGTGCAGATCGAGCAACTTGCGCGCCTCGGCGATCGCTGCGTCGCGTGCGGAGAGCCAGACCTGGCGCCCCATCTCGGCATCTTCATCGGCGAGCACTTCGTTCGCGCTCATGCCCGCTTTGTTGCGACCCCATTCGAGCGGAAACACGGGTTCGTCCAACACGCGTTCGATCAGCTTCGCGGTCGGAATCGCGCGGCTGGACGCAGAGTTTCTCGAAAACGTGCGATGCGTATTGAATTCACTCAAGACGAAGCGGGGGAACGTCACCTCCATCGTGGTGAGTCGCACTCCCGCTTCGCTGAGCGAGTCGAGCAGCACTCGGGCTGCGTAGGCCATGCGCGCTCCTAGCCGCGGTAGCGGAGGAACGCGGGGACGTCGATGTCGTCCATGTTGACCGGCGCGACCGTGTCGAGCTTGCCGGTGTCGAACGCGAACGCGTTCTGCGTCTTGCCGTAGCCGCGCGCGGCGCCGAAGCCCGCGGCGAGCACGGTGACGCGCACCTTGCCGGTCATGTTCGGATCGATCGAGGCGCCGAAGATGATCTGCGCGTCGTTGTCGACCGCGCGCGAGATCATCTCGGCCGCTTCGTTGACTTCGTACATGGCCATGTCCGGGCCGCCGGTGATGTTGAAGATCACGCCACGCGCGCCTTCGATGGTGGTCTCGAGCAAGGGCGAGGCGATCGCCTTCTGGGCGGCGTCGGCGGCGCGGTGTTCGCCCGTGCCTTCGCCGATGCCCATCATGGCCGAGCCCGC
>JBEPVY010000006.1:0-34512 GCA_041690835.1 Vulcanimicrobiota bacterium
GTATAAGAGACAGGGTTGGTCTGTTCCGCGATCCGGTCGATCACCTTGACGATGTCGCCGATCTGCTCGGAGTTGCTGCCGAGTTGGCGGATGTCGTTCGCGAGCGCATCGATGGTCGAACGGATGGTCGACATCCCGTCGACGATCGTGCCGATCGCGCTGCCGCCCCGCTCCGCCGTCTGCGACGTCTCGGTCGAGATCGACGAGAGCGAATCGACCTGCGCGGTCACCTGTTCGATCGAGCTCGCCATGTTCGAGACCGCGAGCGCCGTCTCGTCGAGGCTACGGGTCTGCTCTTCGGCGGACGCGGCGACCGTCGAGATCGCTTCGGTCAAGGCTTTGACTTTGTTCGTCGCGGTCTCGACGATGTTGGACTGTTCCTTGATGCCTTCGTCGAGCTGGCCTTGCGCGACCGCCGCGCCTTCGATCACGGCGAGCGCCGTCGAGGCGGTCGTCTGCAGCTCGCTTCCGGCGCTGCCGAGCTGCCCCGCGTTCTCGTGCAGTTGCGCGAGGAACTCGCGCATGCCGAAGATCAGCTTGTTCAGCGCGATCGCCAATTCTTGAAGGCTGGCGTCCGGGACCGCGATGTTCTTGGTGAAGTCGCCTTGCGAGACTTCGCGCACGCCCGATGCGAGCGAGGCGATACCGGCACTGCCGGAGCCCAGCGCGAGCCGTTCGGGATCGTCGCTCCGTTCGGCCGATTCGCCGCTTCCTTCGCCGAACGGGAGACAGACGACAAGACCCGCGAGCAGAACCAGAACGACGGCCGCGGTAGACTGTTGATGGACCGCGTTGCGCCCGATGTATTCGGCGGCGGCGGCGCCCGCGGCCGCGAGCGCGCCGATCGAAAATCCGGCGACGGCGGCGGTCAACGCGACGATCGCGACCAGCACGACCTCGATGCCGGGAACGTGCGCGCCGAAGAGCCAGGCGATATAGCAGAGCGCGACGGCCACCACCAGGCACGCGATCCGCGCAGGCATTCCGAGCCGAGCGCGCACTCGACCGATATAGACGTTGATCACGAGGTGCTTACTATCTCCCGTTTTCGGCCGTCCCGATGCGAAAGGTCAGACCGGGCTTCTCATGAGGAAACCCGGGCCGCTCCTACCTAGGGTTAAACGGCTGAAGTTACGAGATTGTTTAGGTTTTGTCAGGAAAGAAATCGCTATTTTCGCTGGTGGACGATGTAGTCGTTGCCGTCCGGGTCCTTGCCGAAGGCCATGTGGCAGACCGGCGATTCGAACGGATCGCCGATCTCGGCGCCCCGCGCGCGAATCCGGGCGACCGCCGCCGCGGCGTTGCCGACCGCGAACATGGCGCCGCCGTGGTACGCGTCGCCGCCGTTCCAGACGCCGAAGCAGGTGCCGTCGGCGAGTTCGAATTCGGAGCCACGCCCGGCGGGGTCGATCCCGGTCGGGACGATCTCGATGACGTCTCGGTAGAATGCGATCGCCTTCCCGGCATCCGTGGTGGCGTAGCCCGAGATGTCCAGGCCCACGATGTCGGCCGGGTCGGCCGCCTTGGGCGTGGAGATCAATACGGTCCCGGCGTCGCGCCCGGTCCGGGCATGGACGATGTACTCGTTCCCGTCCGGGTCGGCGCCGAAGGCCATCGCGCAGCAGCCCGGCACTTCTTCCGCATCCGAGATCTGCCCGCCGGCCGCCCGGATCCGGGCGATCGCGGCGCCGGCATCCCGCACGGCGAGCATTGCGACGGCGCCGGTCTTCTGTTCGCCGGTATCCCAGACGCCGAACGTCTGGCCATCGGCCAGGGTGAACTCGGCACCGCGGCCCTGCTCGTCGATATCGGTCGGGGTCAGGCCGAGGACGTCGCGGTAGAACGCGATCGAACGCTTGGCATCCTTCGTCAGGTAGGCGGAGAGATCGAGGCCGACGACCGCGTCGGCAGTCAAAGTAGTGTTATTCATGTCCTCAGGCTACTCGGCATATATGACAAAGACTGTCATATATTTCGGCGAACCCTGAAAATCGTGAAATCCCAGCGTCTGCTCGAGTGTCTACTCTTGCTCCAGGGGGCCCGCCGCCAGACCGCCGGCGCGCTCGCGACCCGCTTAGGGGTCTCGGTCCGCACGATCTACCGCGACGTCGACGAGCTCTCGACGGCCGGCGTGCCGATCTATATGGAGCGCGGACCTCTGGGAGGGGTGGTGCTCTCCGACGACTACCGGCGCGCGCTCGCGCAGTTCACCGCCGACGAACTGCAGGCGCTCTTCGCGTCGACCGCCGGACCGATGGCCGATATCGGCATCGTCTCGCAACCGGCCGCGCTGCAGAAACTCGCGGGCGCGCTGCCGACGGCGCAACGCCTCGCCGCCGAGCGCGGCCGCGAACGCCTGCTGCTCGATCACAACAAATGGTATCGCGGCGAACAGCCGACCGCACTCCTCGGTGCGTTGCGCGCGGCCGTCGCCGACGAGCGCGTCGTGCGCATGCGCTACCGCGACCGGAGCGGCAGCGCGACCGAGCGCGCGATCGAACCGCTCGGTCTGGTCGCCAAAGCCGGCGTCTGGTATCTGGTCGCGCGAGACGTCGGGGCCGCGGACTATCGCTCGTTCCGCGCTCAGCGCATCGTCGAAGCGTCCGCGACCTCCGAACGCTTCGTGCGGCCGGTCGGCTTCGATCTGGAGACGTACTGGCGATCCTCGATCGCGTCTACGGAGCAGCGGCCGAACGAGACCTACGACGTGACGCTTCGGGTTCGTGCGGAGGCGTACGACCGGCTCAACGCCGCCTGGGGCGCGACGCTCGCGGATGACGAGATGCCCGGCTTCGCGCGCGTCGGCCTACGTTTTCCGAGCATCGATGCGGCGGTCTACCAGGTGGTCGCGCTCGGCGACGCGGTGAAGGCGATCGAACCCGCGGAGCTGATCGCGGCGGTGGTCGCACGAGCGCGCGAGACGCTTGCGGTCTTCGGCTAGCTTCGACTGCGGCTGAGCCGCTGGTCGCAGGTCTCGCAGAAATGCGACATCTTGTTGTCCGTCTCGAAGATCGAGTTGGAGTAGTACATCGCGCAGCGCGCGTTAAAACAATGCTTCAAGCCGAGCGCGTGGCCGAGTTCGTGGACCGATTCCTTGAGGGCCCGTTGGAAGAGCACGTTGTCGTCGGCGACTTCGCCGTAGAACTCCGAACGGAGCCGATGGAGCGAGATCGCCGCGACGCCCTGGCTCTCGTCGGCATCGCCGAAGATGAACCGGTGCGAGGTCTTGTAGAGGTCGTACTCGGTGACCGCCAGGAGCATGCCGCCGGCCTCGGGGTGGGCGCGGAGCACCTTGGCCGTCAGGGTCGAGAGGAAGAGCTGCTGGCGGGTGTTGTTGAGCGCGCTGCGCGGAACCGAGAGCGAACGCTCCACCCGAGCGGCATACAGGAAGCGTTCCTCGAGACAGAGCGCGAGGCGATCGAGAAAACCCCCATCGACGGTATTGATCGGGACGATACGGATTGGCGACTCCATCTTCGGCGGCTGACTTCGCCCCGCGCGGACGGAAAACTTGTCGAATGCGCGAACGCGGACGGAAATGATTCTCGGAATAGGCCTCGACCTGGCCGAGGTCGCGCGCTACCGCTTCGACGAGCGCGAGCGCGCCTGGTTCGCGCGCAAGATCTACACCGAGTACGAGATGGCGTACGCGATGCGCAAACGCAACTGGCCGGAACGGCTGGCCGGCTTCTTCGCGGCCAAAGAGGCGACGCGCAAGGCCTTCGGCCACGCGATCGGCTGGCGCGAGGTGGGCGTCACCCACGAACGGAGCGGCAAGCCGACCATCGTCCTGCTCGGCGATGCCGAGCGCCTGATCGCCGCGCGCGGCGTGGCGTCGATCCATCTGACCATCACGCACACCGAGGCGACCGCGGCGGCCGTCGTCATCCTCGAATCGTGATCTACGTCCTCACCCCCGAACAGATGCGGGATGCGGATACGGCCGCGTGCGCGCAGGTCGGCGCCGACCAACTGATGCGAGCCGCCGGTCGCGCGGTCGCGGCCCGGATCGCGGCCCTCGTGCCGCCCGGCAAGATCGTCGCGTTCGCGGGTCCGGGCAACAACGGCGGCGACGCTTTTGCGGCCATGGCCGAACTCGATTCGTCCTACGAGCGGATCGTCTGCGCCGCGTACGTCGCGACCAAGTCCGACGCGCGGCGCGCCGCCGAAGGTCGCGCGCTCGCGGCCGGCATCGTGGTGCAGGCCTTCCCGCGCGACCCGGGCGAAGCGCGCGAGATCGCGCGCGATGCCGTTCTGACGGTCGATGGATTGCTCGGTATCGGCGCTCGCTTGCCCGTCGGCGAGGACTTAGCTCCCGCACTGGTCGTGCTCGACGCGCGCGAGCGGCCGGTGGTCGCGATCGACATCCCGAGCGGATGCGACGGACTCGACGGTGCGGTCGCTCCGCAGGCCGTGCGCGCGACCGAGACGGTCGCACTGGGCGCGTACAAGCCGGGGCTCTTGCTCGAACCCGCCCGCTCGCACGTCGGTGCGCTGCGCTTCGCGCAGATCGGGATGGCCGGCGCCCTGCTCGCATCCCAAGCGCGCACCTACGCAACGGTCGACGATGCCGAACTGCTCGCACTGCTGCCCACCCGCTCCGCGACGACCGACAAGCGCGGCGCGGGCGCGCCGCTGGTGGTCGCGGGCTCGACCCAGTTCCCGGGCGCCGCCGTGCTGTGCGCGCGCGCAGCCGCGCGGAGCGGCGCGGGCTACGTCACCGTCGCGACCTCCGCGCGGGCGGCCCACGTGCTCCGCCAGCATCTGATCGAGCAAGTCGTCGTCGCGATCGATGACGGCGACGTCGAAGACGCCATCGGATCGCTGATCGATATCTCGACGCGCAACGGCAGCATCGCGATCGGGCCGGGACTCGGTCTCGACGACCGGACCGGTGCGATCGTGTGCGGACTGCTCGAACGGACGACGTTACCGTGCGTGATCGACGCGAGCGGGCTGTTCCATGTGGCCAAACACCTCGAGATGCTGCGCGGGCGGCCAATCGTGGTCACACCGCACGCGGGCGAGTTCGCGCGACTCTCCGGCAAGGGCACGATCGCGCCGGGCGAACGCGTCGCGCGCCTGCGCGAGTTCGTCGAGCGGACCGGTATCGTCACGTTGCTGAAAGGTCCGGATACGCTGATCTACGACGGCACGACGATGCATATCAACGCAAGCGGCTGCAGCGCGCTTGCGACTGCGGGCAGCGGAGACGTTCTGACGGGGATGATCGCGACGTTGCTCTCGCAAGGGTCGGCGCCCGTCGATGCCGCCCGCCTTGCGGCTTACTGGCACGGCCTGACCGGCGAACTGCTCGCGCGCGAGCGGCGCGTGGGCGTCCTCGCCGGCGATCTACCGGACGCGCTCGCGCGCGCCCTACCATAGGGGACTAGGCGGTCGCGCGACGACCCGGCCGTTCGGCCGGCAGGTGCGCGTAGAGCTGGGCATCTTCGGCGTCCATACGCTCGTGAAGGCCGCGCGCGAACGCCTCGAGTTCGCCGACGAAGGCGCCGACGTTCCCCTGGAGCAGACGACGCTCGCCCCACTTCGCGTAGAGCTCCTCGAAGCGCGCGGCTTGATCGCCGCCGAGCGCGCGCAGACGCGAGGCACGTTCGCGCAGGCCGACATCGCGACTGGCCGTCATGGCGGGATAGACGACGTTATCTTCCATCAGCAGATGCGATCGGAGCGCGAGCGCCAAGCGCTCGAAGAGCACCGAAAGGTCGTAGCTGCTGCCGTCGCTCGCACGATCGATCACGTCGGCCAATCGGGCCCGGATGATCGTATGCTGATTTCGGAATGGGGAACCCAGGAACGTCATGTCGACCACGTTACCGTCAATCATCGTGCCCGTAGACTACGCTTGCGTGAAGACGAACCTGAGAACGTATTGTAAAGCGGAGGTTAAGCTACGGCTTCCCGAGGAGCGTCTGCAAGCCGTCCTCGTCGAGGATCGGGATTTCGAGCTTCTCCGCCTTGGTCAACTTGGAGCCGGCGTCGGCCCCGGCCACGACGTAATCCGTCTTGGAGCTGACGGAAGAGGCGACCTTACCGCCCGCGCCGGCGATCAGGGCGGCCGCTTCGTCGCGGGTCATGCCCGGCAAGGTTCCGGTCAGCACCAGGGTCTTGCCGGTCAGGGCTCCGACCGCGCGCTCGCGCTTGGGGGCGGTCATCACCACGCCTGTAGCCCGGAGGCGTTCGATCACGCCACGATTGGCGGGCTGCTCGAAGAAGAGCGTGACGGCGCCCGCGACCTCGGGGCCGATTCCGTCGCTTGCCTGCAACACCTCGGTCGAGGCATCGGCCAGAGCATCGATGCTACCGAAATCGTCGGCCAAGATCTGGGCCGTCTGCCCGCCGACGAAACGGATCCCGAGGCCGGTCAAAAGCCGTGCGAGCCCGCGCGCTTTGGAACCCTCGATCGCCTCGAGCAGCTTCGCGATCGATCTCTCGCCGGTCCGCGGTACGCCGGCCAGCGAAGCGGCGTCGAGCGCATAGATATCCGCAAGGTCGCGGACCAGGCCGAGGTCCGTCAGCTGCTCGGCGAGCACGTCACCTAGGCCCTCGATGTCCATCGCGCCGCGCGATGCGAAGTGGCGGACGCGTTCGAAGATCTGCGCGGGACAGGCGGCATTGGTGCAACGCGCCATCGCTTCGTCCTCGGGATGGTCGGCGGCCGAACCGCAGACCGGACAGCGATCCGGCATCGCGAAGATCCGCTCGTCGCCGGTCCGTTCCGCAAGCACCGGGCCGACCACCCGCGGGATCACGTCGCCGGCCCGCACCACCAGCACCGTATCGCCGATCCGGATGTCGTTCGAGGCGATGTAGGCGGCGTTGTGCAGGGTCGCATTGCGGACGGTCACGCCGCCGATCTGCACCGGCTCGAGCAACGCGCTCGGATTGAGCGTCCCGGTCCGCCCGACGCTGATGACGATATCGGTGAGTTTCGTCCGCGCTTCGCGCGCTTTGAACTTGTACGAGATCGCCCAGCGCGGCTCGCGCGAAGCTGCGCCCAGCCGCTCTTGCATCGCCACGTCGTCGACCTTGACGACGACGCCGTCGATCTCGTAGTCGAGCTCGTCGCGCTGCGCTTCCCAGCGCGCGCAATAAGCGACCGCGTCCTCGATGGTGGCGGCGCGCGCGACGTTCGGATTGACGTCGAAACCGGAGTAGCGCAAGTGCTCCAACAGCTCGAACTGGGTCGCGGGCAGACCGGCGCCCTCGATCGCGCCGATCGCGTAGGCGAAGAACGAGAGCCGGCGACGCGCGCTCATCTTGGGATCGAGCTGACGGACGCCGCCCGCGGCCGCGTTGCGCGGATTGGCGAAGCCGGGCAGACCGTCGCGCAGACGCGCGGCGTTGAGGCGCTCGAAGTCGGACTTGCGTAGATACACCTCACCGCGCACTTCGAGGAGCTGCGGCGATCCTTTGGCGAGTTCGAGCGGAACCGAGCGGATCGTCCGCAGATTCGCGCTGACGTCTTCGCCCGTCCGACCGTCGCCGCGGGTGCCGCCGCGTTCGAAGGCGCCATTCCGGTAGTCGATCGCGACCGCGAGGCCGTCGATCTTCAACTCGCACACGTAGGCGAGGTCCGCACCTGCGAGCTTGCGCGCGCGCTCGTCGAACGCGCGGAGTTCGTCTGCGTCGAACGCGTTGCCGAGGCTCAGCATCGGGCTCCCGTGCTCGTATGGCGCGAACTTCTCCGAGGGGGCGGCACCGACGCGATGGGTCGGGGAGTCGGACGCCCGCAGTGCCGGGTGCTTGCGTTCGAGATCGATCAACTCGCGCAACAACCGGTCGTACTCGGCGTCGGTGATGGCCGGCGCATCGTCGCGATAGTAGCGGTCGTTGGCGTCCTCGAGCCGCGCGCGGAGTTCGAGCGCTCGTGTCTCGGGACTCACCTGCGGGCCTTGCGCGAGGACGAGATCTGGATCGGATAGCCGTCCGGATCGCCGATCACGGCGACGCGACCGAACGGCTCGTCGTACGGATCCTGAAAGACGGGCACGTCGAGCTGGGTGCAGTCGCCGACGAACGTGTCCACGCTCTCGACTGCGAATCCGAGTTGCAGCGAGCCGGGGCGCACCGCGAGCAGTTCCGTCTTGGCATGCAGGCTCAGCGTCGAGCCATCGCCGAGCGCGAAGTTCGCCCACGCGTGGTTCTCGGCGAGCAGCTTGAGCCCGAGTACGTCTCGATAGAACGCGCGCGACCGCGTGAGATCGGCACAGACCAGGAGAACGACGGAAAACTTCATCTGCAGGTCAGGCTTCGACGGCGACGCGTTCGCCCTTCGCCAAATCGTCCAGAGCGGCAAGATTTTCGTTCTCGAACTTGGCGAGCGCCTTCGGATCGACCGGATGGTGACCGACCGCCCGCTGATCCACCAGCACCGGCTTGAGGTAGGCGCCGGTATACGACGACGTGATCTTGGCCAGTTCCTCGGGCGTGCCGATGCCGACGACCGTTCCGCCCTTGTCGCCGCCCTCGGGACCGAGATCGACGATATAGTCGGCGGTCTTGATCACGTCGAGGTTGTGCTCGATCACGAGCACGGTATTGCCGGTCTGGACCAGGCGGTCGAGCACCTCGAGCAGCTTGTGGATGTCGGCGAAGTGCAACCCGGTGGTCGGCTCGTCGAGCACGTAGAACGTGCGGCCGGTCGAACGGCGCGAGAGCTCCGAAGCGAGCTTGACGCGCTGGGCCTCACCGCCCGAGAGGGTGGTCGCGGGCTGACCCATCTTGATGTAGCCGAGCCCGACCTCGCAGATCGTCTTCAGCTTGTTGTGGATGCGCGGGATGTTCGCGAAGATCTCCGCCGCTTCGTCGACGCGCATCTCGAGGATCTCCGAGATCGTCTTGCCCTTATAGCGAACCTCGAGGGTCTGCGCGTTATAGCGCTTGCCCTTGCAGACCTCGCACGGAACGTAGACGTCCGGCAAGAAGTGCATCTCGATCTTGATGATGCCGTCGCCCTGACACGATTCGCAGCGGCCGCCCTTGACGTTGAACGAGAAGCGCCCCGGCGTATACCCGCGCATCTTCGCTTCCGGAACCATCGAGAAGAGTTCGCGGACGTGGTCGAACGCGCCGGTGTACGTGGCCGGATTCGAGCGCGGCGTCCGTCCGATCGGCGACTGATCGATCACGACCAGCTTGTCGAGCTCTTTCGCGCCCTTGACGGTACCGTACGTGCCGGCCGAAGGTTGCCCGTGCAGATGCTGGTTGAGCGCCTTCACGAGGACCTGATTGACGAGCGTCGATTTGCCCGATCCGCTGACGCCGGTGACGGCGCAGAAGACGCCGAGCGGAAAGTTGACGTCGACCCCGCGCAGATTGTTCGCGGTCGCCTTCTTCACTTCGAGCCAGGCGCGCGGTTTGCGACGCTTCTTCGGGATCGGGATGTATTTGCGCCCCGAGAGATACGCGCCGGTCTCGGAGTTCGGATGCTTGAGGACTTCGTCGAGCGTGCCGACCGTGAGGATCTCGCCACCCTCGGCGCCGGCGCCCGGCCCGATGTCGACCACGACGTCCGCCATACGCATGGTGTCTTCGTCGTGTTCGATCACGATCAGGGTGTTGCCGATATCGCGCAGCGTCTTCAGGGTCGCCAGCAGGCGGTCGTTGTCGCGCTGATGCAAGCCGATCGAAGGTTCGTCCAAGATGTAGAGGACGCCGACGAGCGACGAGCCGATCTGGGTCGCCAGGCGGATGCGTTGCGACTCGCCGCCCGAAAGCGTGGTCGCCGAACGGCCGAGGGTGAGATAGTTGAGCCCGACGTTCGTCAGGAAGCCCAAGCGCGCGCGGACCTCTTTGAGGACTTGGTTGGCGATCTGTTCCTGACGCGGCGTGAGTCGAAGTTCGCGAACGAACGCTTCCGCGTTCTCGATCGACATGCGGGTGACTTCGTCGATGTTCTTGCCGCCGACGGTGACCGCGAGCGCTTCGGGCTTGAGACGCGCGCCCTTGCAGGTCGGGCAGGTCGCGCCCGACTGATACTTTTCGAGATCTTCTTTGACGCCTTCGCTCGAGGTCTCGCTGTACCGACGTTCGAGATTGTTGATGACGCCTTCGAAGGTCGCCTTGTACTCCCAGACCTTGCCGGTCTTGGAGGTGTACGCGAAGCCCTGCTCCTTATCGGTGCCGTACAGGATGACGTCGACGACGTCGTCGTCCATCTCCTCGATCGGCGTCGTCAGCTTGACCTTGAAGGCCTTGAGCACGCGTTCCAACTGTTGGATGTAGTAGGGATTCATCATCCCCAAACGCCAGCTACCGGAGTTCTTGCTCCACGGCACGATCGCGCCTTGCGAGATCGACTTGGAACGGTCCGGGATCACCTTCCACGGATCGATCTCGGTCTTCTCGCCGAGACCGGTGCACGAGGGGCAGGCGCCGTACGGCGAGTTGAACGAGAACAGGCGAGGCGCGAGCTCTTCAAACGAGAGGCCGCAGTAGACGCATGCGAACGCTTCGCTGAAGGTCAGCTCGTGCGGCTTCTTCGCATCGGGTTCTTGCGCGATCACCGTGACGATGCCGGTCGAGAGCCGCAGGGTCGTCTCGATCGAGTCCGTCAGTCGCTTGCGCACGTCGGGCTTGATGACGAGCCGGTCGACGACGACCTCGATCGTGTGCTTGCGCTTCTTGTCGAGCACGATCTTCTCGCGAAGCTCTTTAGGTTCGCCGTCGACCCGGACGCGCGCGAAGCCCTCCTTCGCGATCTCCTCGAAGAGTTTGGCGTACTCGCCCTTGCGACCGCGTACGAGCGGCGCGAGCAACTGGACCTTGGTGCCTTCGGGAAGCTCCAGGATCGCATCGACGATCTGTTCCGAGGACTGCGACGAGATCTCGCGGTCGCAGTTGTAACAGTGCGGCGTCCCGATGCGCGCGAAGAGCAGGCGCAGGTAGTCGTAGATCTCGGTGACGGTGCCGACCGACGAACGCGGATTGCGCGAGGTCGACTTCTGATCGATCGAGATCGCCGGCGAGAGGCCTTCGATATAATCCACATCGGGCTTCTCCATCTGGCCCAAGAACTGGCGGGCGTAGGACGAGAGCGACTCGACGTAGCGACGCTGGCCTTCGGCGTAGATCGTGTCGAATGCAAGCGAGGACTTGCCGGAGCCCGACAGGCCGGTCACCACGATCAGCTTGTTACGGGGCAGCGTCAGGTCGATGTTCTTGAGATTGTGTTCGCGCGCGCCTTTGATGACGATCGCGTCGAGAGCGGTAGACATACCTGGTTACGAACCCGTCGGGCCGGGTTGCAGTTTCAGGTAGGCGGCGGCGATGCGGGGAGCCTGAGTCGCGACGACCCCCTGGACGAGAAGCCCGGCGATCAGATCTCCGACGAACGGGAGAACGCCGAAGAACCCGGCGATCACGCGCCCGACGATGATGGCGGCGGCGAGCAACGCGAGGATTCCGAGGGTCCACCGCGGCGCCGCGAGCGCGACCCGGCACGACTCGGCGATCGCATCGGCCATCCGCCGGCCATCCGCCGCCGCCGGAATCGCATAGAGGCAGGTGGCCGCGAACAACGCGACCGTCACGTAGAACGTCGCCGGGCCGAGGAGCGCGGCGCAGGCACCGAGCGCGAGCAGGGCGAGCGCCGTCGGAACCGTCCGTTCCGGTCGACCGCCGTAGAACGCCAGTTGTGCGATGGTCGCGAGGATCGTCGCGACCAGCAGACCGGCCGTCAACACGGCGGAGGCGACGTAGCCGGCGTTGGCATCGCCCGCGCCGACGATCGCGAACACCACGAGCGTTTCGCGCACGCCGAACTGCAAGAGCCCCGATATCGCACCGAACGCGATCCCCGACGCGATCATCGCCTTGGTGAACGGCGACCGCTTCACAGCAAGACCGCGCGGACGCCCGCGAGATCGTCGACGGTGACGTCGGGTGGACGCGCACCCGGCGAGAGCTTGGCGCGATGCACGTTCATCCAGATGGTGAAGAGTCCGGCTTCGAGCGCGCCGCTGATGTCGCGTTCGTAGCGATCCCCGACCATCGCACTGCGCGCGGGAGCGCAGCCCATCTTGGTGCAGGCGTGCGCGAACAAGAGCGGATCCGGCTTGATCATGCCGACCTCGTCCGCGATGAAGATCGCGTCGAACTCATCCGTCAGTTGCAGGACCGCGATCTTCTCGTGATGGGTCTCGGCAAAACCGTTGGTGAGCATGCCGACCTTTACGCCGCGCGACCGCAACGTACGTAACAGATCGAGCGCACCCGGGAAGAGCTCGAGATGGCTGCGGCGGTATTCGATGTAGCGCTCCGAACTGCGCGTCGCGAGCGCCGGATCGACGATGCCGAACTCACCCAGGGCGGTCGCCCACATCCGTTCGCGCAGGCCGTCGAGCCTGGTCTTCAACTGATCGGTCGTGAGCCGGATCCAAAAGCCTTCGGCTTCGGCGACGTACGCCGCTTTGAGCGCGAGCGCATCGATGCCGTGCTCGGCCGCGATCTCGCGGGCGACCGTCTCGGCCGCGCTATTGAACGCGAACGTGTCGTCGTGCAGGGTGTCGTCGAGGTCGAACAGGACCGCATCGAGCGGTTGGCGCGCGTTCATCTCTAAAACGATACCCGAAACGAGCGCAATCCGAGCGCGGGAAGGTCGATCAGCAACGATTCTCCTTCGACCCGGACCTTCTCGTCGCCGAGCGGGCGCTCCAGACCGTCGACCTCGCGCGCCTCCTTCATCCGGCCGCCGCAGCGGATCGCGACCGTGCGGGCGGCGCCGTCGCACTCGCGTACGCGCAGGATCACGCCCTGGCCGTCCTCGGCGGGCTTGCACGCGACGATCTGGGCCGAACTCTCCGACGATTCGAAGAGCCGGACGCGCGGCTCGCAGGCGAACGTCTCCCACGCGAGTTCGAGCGCGCCGGTCCCGGCCTTTCGGAAAGGTGCATACGCCCACGCGAAGCGATGCTCGCCGAGATCCGCGCCGGGATCGGGCCAGGTCGTTCCGCGCAACAGCGAACTGCCGAGATCGACGTTGCCGGCGTCTCCGCGACGCGCGCTCCACCCATACGTATCGAGCACGAAGATCGCGAGGCCGTCGCCGTCCGGATTCTGCGCGAAGGCCAAGCGCTGGCCCGGGACTTCGAAGGCGGCGCGGCGTTCCGGAGTGTCCGCGAGCGTCGAACGTTCGACGACGCCGTGCGGGCTACCGAACGCGACGCTTACGGCATCGAGTGCGAGGGCGTTTTCGACCCGCAGGATACGCCGCCGTTCGCGCCAGTCGACCGCGAGTTCGACGCGTAGAAAAGGCTCGTTCGCGCGGAGCGAGATATGCATGGTCGCGCGTGACCCGCCGATCTCGTGACGGACCTCGAGGCCATCCTCGGTCGCGCGCGCATCCTCGAACACGATCGGAACCGGCCGGCGCTCGTAGCCGGCGTCCAGGTTCCACGCCTCCCACTTCCTCGGCGTATCGGTGTAGAGCGCGAGCCTGTTGGCGCGGATCGCCACGTTCGGCCCGCTCGCGGTCGCACACGCGAGCAGGGTTCCGTCCGGTGCGATGGTCGCACGTAGGAACGCATTGGCGAGCGTGAAGCCGTTGGACGCGGGCTGCGGTGCGACGTAGTCGGCCACACGCGTCATGCCGCCGCGCGGAAGGACGGCGCGCGACGAGACGATCGCGCGCTCGACGATCTCCTCGGCCGCGGCATACTCGTCGAGCGCATCTGCGCTGACGGCCGGGATCGACGTTCCCGGAAGGACGTCGTGGAACTGGTTGCGCAGCACGATCTCCCAGGCGTCGTGCAATCGCTTGCGGAGTTCGCCCGCGATGCCGTGCGGGGCGCGCACCGCAACGCACCAGGCGGCGGCCTCTTCGGCTTCGGCGAGGCGCCGTTCCAGACGCGCGTTGGCCGCTTTGAGATCGTGATGGGTGGTCGCAACGCCGCGATGATATTGCAGATACAGTTCGCCCGCATGCACCGGAAGCGACGCGCGACGCGCTTCGAGCGCGGCGAACCACTCGCCCGGGCGCTGCCACGTGCCGACGTCGCGGGCGGCGTCGAGCATCTCGAATGTCACGCCGCCACCGCCGTCGCCGTAGCCGGCTACGACCGGTTCGTTCCGCTCGCGCGCGGTCGCCAGTCGCTTGGGCGAGATGCCGCCGTCGTAGGATGCGATCAGCACGGCCGTGACGTCGCTCCCGTCGGGACCGAGCCAGCGGAACTGCGGATGCGGGAACGGGGTCGTGTCGTTCCACTGCAGCTTGGTGGTACCGAAGCACCGGATACCGCAATGCGCGAGCAGGCTCGGGAGCGTATTGGCAAAGCCGAACGAATCCGGCAGCCACGCGATGCTCGGCTCGACCCCGAACTCGGCGCCGCAGTACGCATGCGCGTAGAGCATCTGCCGGATCAGCGACTCGCCCGACGGCAGGTTGCAGTCCGGTTCGACCCACATCGCCGCGACGTCCGGATCGAAGCGCCCCGCCCGCGCGAGCCCGCGAACGCGCTCGAACAGTTCCGGATCGCGCGCCTGCACGAACGCATAGAGTTGCGGCTGGCTCTGCATGAACGAAAACGACGGATCGCGCTCGAGCAGATCGACCGCCACCGCAAACGTCCGCTGGGCCTTACGCTCGCACTCGGCATACGTCCACAACCACGCCACATCCAGATGCGAGTGTCCCCAAAGCACGGCATCGCCGCGAGCGATCTTCTCATCCCGAGGGTCCGGGGCGAAGCGACCGGCGTCGAAGGACAGGCTCGGAGCCGGTGACGACAACCGCTCGAGCAGCCACCACGCAAACCCGGGTCCAGACGGCAGCCCGTTGGTCGGTAACGCCCGCCGCTCCACCTCCAGCGTCACCGCACGCGCGACGTCAAACGGGCCGACGACCGCTTCGCGATGCTCGCGATCGAACGCGCCCGCGGTGGCGCCGTCGATGCGCAACAGCGCACCGGTCCGCGTCGCGTACCGGATGGTCGTCGCGGCAGAACTCGCCGGGAGTTCGCCCGCGAGGACCACGAGCGCGTCGGTCCGCTCGACCTCGCGCAGGGAGAGACGCAAGACTACTCGGCGTGCGAAAAGCGCAGGCCGCTGATCTTACCGTCGGCGTCGAGCACGAAGACGAAATAGAGCGTCGAATCGTTCGCGAACTCGACTTTGTAGATGTAGGCGGTGTTGCCCGAGGCGGACTTGCTCTCGGTCAACTTCATCGAAAGCGGATCGCCGAGCGGGCCCACCTGGGCGGCCACGCTCGCGACCGTGGCATCCGTCAGCAGCGCGGACATCGCGTCGGTCAGTTGCGCGCGGTCGATCGAACCGGTCTGCAGGCGATGCAGCCATTCCTTGGCGCGCGTTGCGGGCGTTGCGCTCGCGGTCGCGGCAGGCGAGACGGCCGGAGTCGGCGAGGCCGCAAGGGCGCTGGCCGCGGGGAGCAAGAGCGCCAGCACCAGGGCCGCGCATACGATATTCTTCATCGCGGCGAGGTTCGGAACAGGCGCCCGCGTCCCTAGTGGATCTGGGTCAGCCGGGCGTGAAGCGCTCCCCACCCATCGAGCGGCACGCCGACCGCCCCGCTGAAAGGCGAATCGAACTCATAGATCACGACGAAGAGCAGGCCGATGACGGCCGCCAGCACGCCGGTCATGATCAACTGCGACGCCTGGTTCTCGACCCCGAACAGGAACGCAAAGCCGATCAGCGAGGCGGCGCCCACGATCAGCGCAAACCAGAGGATCTTCGGGACGGACGGCTCGTTCTGATGGATCCGCAATCGCCGCGCGTCGAGCAGACGCTGGACCTGATCGATCGCCTTGCTCTGACCGGTCTGCTGAAGCATCGAGGTCGGCGCGAAGGTATCGACGTGATAGGCGATCAGTTCCAAGACGCGGACCCCGGCGGTCGGGCTCTTGCCCGCCTGCATCGCCGGCCACTCGATGTCCACGACCGTGTCCATATACTCGTGGAGTTCGCGCCGGATCGTCAGGCGCTCGGCCGACGGGAAGCTGACGACGTCGCGGTAGAGGTCCGAGACCGCCGCGACTTCGAGTTGCGCGTTGTTGACGGCCGCGTCGAACTTCTCCCAGACGATGATGACCAGAAAGCCGAGGACGACCGCGAAGATCGTGCCGATCGCCGAGAACAGAAAGCCGGCGACGTCATTGCTCTTGCGCAGCGATTCGACGTTCGCCCGGCGCCGGAAGAGGAAGTGCAAGCCGACGGCGCCGAGCGCGACCACGACGATGATCCCGATCTCGGGAACCAGGCTCTCCCAACTCATGAAGCAAGCGTTCGCCCGGCCCCCGGATTGTCATGCCGAGCCGCATCCCCCGGTAATGCGGAGCCGCACCTTGTCATCCCGAGCGTAGCGCGAAGCGCGTAGTCGAGGGACGACTCGAGGGCTAGCTGGTCAGTTCGGCGAGGGCTTGGGCGAAGATCTTGGGGGCCTTGCCTTGGAAGAGGACGGATTCGTTGCCGCCCATCTGTTTGCGGAGTTCGAGCAGTTCGTCGCGCAGCGCGGCGGCTTTTTCGAACTCCAGGTTGGCGGCGAACTCGCGCATCTTCTTGTCCAGCTCGGCGGCCATCCGGGCGGCCACGTCGCGCGGGAGCTTGTCGCGCTTGCCGAGCTTAGGCGAGTTCTCTTCTTCCAACCCGATCATCGAGAGAATGTTGTGGATCTCGCGGCGGATCGTCTTGGGCTCGATGCCGTTGGCCAGATTGTGCGCGATCTGGATGTCGCGGCGGCGCTTGGTCTCGCCGAGCGCGCGCGCCATCGACTGCGTGACGTTATCCGCATACATGATCACGCGCCCGTCGACGTTGCGCGCCGCGCGGCCGATCGTCTGGATCAGCGAGGTCTCACTGCGCAGATAGCCTTCTTTATCCGCATCCAAGATGCCGACCAGCGAGACTTCCGGCAGATCGAGCCCTTCGCGCAACAGATTGATGCCGACCAGCACGTCGAAGACGCCGAGCCGCAGATCCCGCAGGATCGCGATCCGTTCGAGCGTGTCGACCTCGCTGTGCAGGTAGCGCACCTTGAAGTTCATCTCGAGCAAAAAGTCGGTCAGGTCTTCGGCCATCTTCTTGGTGAGCGTCGTCACCAGCACGCGTTCTTTGCGCTCAGCGCGGATCCGGATCTCTTCCATCAGGTCGTCGACCTGATTGCGGGTCGGGCGCACGTCGATCTCGGGATCGACCAGGCCGGTCGGACGGATGATCATCTCGACGGTCTGCGCGCTCCGTCCGATCTCGTAGGTGCCCGGCGTCGCCGAGACGTAGACGACCTGGTTGAGGTGCGCGTCGAACTCTTCGTAGGTGAGCGGCCGGTTGTCGAGCGCGCTCGGCAGACGGAAGCCGTGTTCGACGAGCGAGCTCTTGCGCGCGCGATCGCCGTGATACATCCCGTGCACCTGCGGCAGCGAGACGTGCGACTCGTCGATGAAGAGCAGCCAGTCCTTCGGGAAGAAGTCGAGCAGACACCAGGGCGTCGAGCCCGGTTCGCGGCCGGTCAGATGGCGCGAGTAGTTCTCGACGCCGTTGCAGTAGCCGACCTCACGGAGCATGTCGAGATCGTAGTTGGTGCGCATCTCGAGCCGCTGGGCTTCGAGCAGCTTGCCCGCGTCGCGGAACGTCTTGAGACGTTCGAAGAGTTCGACCTCGATCGATGAGATCGCCCGCTTGAGCTTTTCGTCCGGCGTGATGAAATGCTTGGCCGGAAAGATCGTGACTTCGGTCTTGGACTCGACGTACTCACCGGTCAGCAGGTTGACGACGTTGATCGAGTCGACCGTGTCGCCGAAGAACTCGACCCGATGGACCAGCTCTTCTTCCACGCCGACGAACTCGAGGGTGTCGCCGCGCACGCGGAAGGTACCGCGCACCAGGTTGAGGTCGTTGCGCCGGTACTGCATGTCAACCAGCTTGCGCAGGAGCGCGTCGCGATCGAACTCGTCGCCGACCTTGATCTCGGCCGACATCGCCATGTAGTCGGAGGGCGAGCCGAGGCCGTAGATGCACGAGACCGAGGCGACGATCAGGGTATCCGGCCGGGTCAGGAGCGCCTGGGTGGTGGCGTGACGGAGGCGCTCGATCTCGTCGTTGATCGACGAGTCCTTTTCGATGTAGGTATCCGTCGAAGCGATATACGCCTCGGGCTGATAGTAGTCGAAGTACGAGACGAAATACTCGACCGCGTTCTCGGGAAAGAACTCCCGGAACTCGGCGCAGAGCTGGGCGGCCAGCGTCTTGTTGTGGCAGAGCACCAGGGTCGGCTTCTGGACGATCTCGACCGTCCGGGCCATCGCCATGGTCTTGCCCGAGCCGGTCACGCCGAGCATCGTCTGGGCGCGGTCGCCTCGTAAGATACCCTCGCCCAGAAGCTGGGTGGCCGTGGGCTGGTCCCCCGCAAGCGCGAAGGGCGAGACGAGTTTGAACTTCCCGGACATGGTGCGCCCCTTCGACACGCCCGGCCCGGCTTCGGTTTCAGGCGACCAAAAAGGCGCCCGCCCTAGGGATGGCCCGGCGTTCGCGTGAAGGGGGACCGGGCTGCAACTCGCCCCGGGGAGATCAGCTCTGTGAGCCAAATACCATTGTTGTTCAGCGGAAACGCGAACAAGCAACTAGCCGAAGACATCGCCAAGCGCCTGAAGATCCACGTCGGAAAAGCGCTCGTCGCGAAGTTCAAGAACGAAGAGACGCGAGTCGAGATCGGCGAGAACGTTCGCGGGTCCGAAGTTTTCGTCGTCCAACCGATCTGCAAGTCGCCCAAGGGCGACGGCGTGAACGACGCCCTGATGGAGCTGCTCCTGATGATCGACGCCCTGCGTCGAGCGTCGGCCGCGCGCATCACCGCCGTCATCCCGTACTACGGCTACGCCAAGCAGGACAAGAAGACCAAAGGCCGCGAGCCGATCTCGGCCAAGGTCGTCGCGAACCTGCTCAAGGTGACCGGCGCCAAGCGGATCGTCACCATGGACCTGCATGCCGCCCAGATCCAGGGCTTCTTCGACCTCCCGGTCGACAACCTGATGGCGATGCCCGTCCTATGCAACTACTTGAAGAAGGAAGGGCTCTGCGACGACAAGATCGTGATCGTCTCGCCCGATGCGGGCGGCGTTCATCGCGCAGAACTCTTCGCCAAGCGCCTGAACGCTTCGCTCGCGATCGTCTTCAAACGCCGTCCCGAGCCGGACGTCTCGGAAGTGACCGATATCGTCGGCGACGTTACGGGTAAGATCGCCGTCGTCGTAGACGATATGATCTCGACCGGCGGCACCCTCGCCAAAGCCGCCGAAGCCATCCTGGCCCGAGGAGCGACCAAGGTCTATACCGTCGCGACCCACGGCATCTTCGCCGGCGAAGCGATCGACGTGCTCGAAGCCTCGCCGATCGAACGGGTGATCATCACGAATACGATCCCGTTCGTCGACGTCGACAAGCATCCCAAGTTCGTCCAGCTCTCGATCGCGCAGACCCTCGCCGACGCGATCACCCGCATCACCACCAACCGTTCCGTCTCCGAACTGTTCGGCGACGATGACGACGCATCTAACGCAGCCGCCGGATCCCTCACGGTGCCAGAAGCACCCGAGCCCGTCGCCGTTTCCTAAGGAAGGTCTCCCCACGTGGCTACCAAGCAAGAACTCAAGCTCACCATCGAAGCGCGCCTCGGACACGCCGATTCGACCTCGGCCCGCAGACTGCGCGCCGAAGGCAAATTGCCCGCAGTCCTATACGGTCACGGCGATGCGCCGCAACACGTCGCGGTCGATGCGAAGGCGTTCGACGAACTGCTCCACAAGGGCGGCCGTAACGGCATCATCACGATCGTCAACGGCGGGAAGAGCGAGACCGCGATGGTCCGCGACGTCCAGCGTCACCAGGTCACGCACAAGGTCGTGCACGCCGACCTCCAACGCGTCTCGGCGACCGAGAGCATCCACACGAAGATCCCGATCGTCACCGTCGGCGTCGCCATCGGCGTCAAGGACGCGGGCGGCGTCATGGACATCGTCGCGCACGATCTCGAGATCGAAGGTCCGGCCAACCGCCTGCCCGAGCATCTGGAAGTCGACGTCACGGCACTCGGCATCCACGACCATATCCTGGCCGGCGACGTGAAGCTCCCGAACGGATTCAAACTGCTCACGCCGGCCGACGCGACCGTCGTCGCCGTCGAACCGTCGAAGACCGCCCAGAACGTCGAAGACGCCGATGCCGGCGTGGCCGCCGTCCAGGCCGAACCCGAAGTGATCGGCGGAGCGCCGGAAGTCTCGGCCTAGTCGCCTTCGTTGCGGCTGGTCGTCGGTCTCGGAAATCCCGGGAGAGAATACGAAGCGACGCGACACAACGTCGGCTTCATGGTTGTCGAGGAGCTCGCGCGCCGCTGGGGTGTCGACCAGTGGCGCGTCAAAGATCAGGCGCGACAGGCGCTCTGCGCGCGCGAAGATGCGCTGCTGGTCGAACCCCAATCGTTCATGAACCTCTCCGGCGCACCCGTTCGCGTGATCGCGTCCTGGTATCGCACGGAGCCCGCCGGCGTGCTCGTCATCAGCGACGACATGGATCTCGCGTTCGGCCGGATGCGGATGCGCCCGAGCGGCGGACACGGCGGGCACAACGGTCTGCGTTCGATCATCGGCACGATGACCGACGCGTTTCCGCGCCTACGCGTCGGCGTCGGTCGGCCCGAACGCGACAGTATCGATCACGTGCTGAGCCCGTTCTCGAGCGAGGAACGCGTCTCGCTTCCGGTCGTCGTGCAGATCGCCGCGGACGGCGTCGAACGCTGGCTCCACGACGGCGTCGAAGACGCCATGCAGAGCGTGAATGCGTGGGTTCTTCCCTAGACTAGAAGTCCCGGGTAGCGAAGCTCCAGCAAGCGCAGCCGACGACGACCACGATCCAGCCGATCGCCCAGGCGATCATCGCGGGCGGCGGCGGCGCGGCGACCGCGAACGGGCTGGAACCGTGCAGCGAGGCGACCAACGCGGCGGGTTCGAGGTGATAGACCGCCGCCCGCCAGAAGGCGTCCGACGGCAACACCAGCTGGCTGATCGTGCCCGCATCGACCATCGCCTGGTTGTGCGCGCCTCCGCCGATGTCGGCGGCGATGCCGACGATCCACGCCAGCCCGAAGAGCACGACCGCGGCGATGCCGCTCGCGATCATCGAGAGCCGCGAGCTGAAGAGCAGCGTCACCGAGACCATCACGATCGCGACGCCGCACAGATAGCCGAGCGCGACGAACGGATGCGGCGGCCAATAGCCGGTCGCGATCCTGACGACCGCGAACTCGACCAGACCGCACGCAAACGCGTAC
Source organism: Vulcanimicrobiota bacterium (assembly GCA_041690835.1). Lineage (GTDB taxonomy): Bacteria > Vulcanimicrobiota > Vulcanimicrobiia > Vulcanimicrobiales > Vulcanimicrobiaceae > JALYSX01. The sequence continues at coordinate 21,293 of JBEPVY010000006.1, forward strand.
GCGCTCAAGAAGAGCGCGAGGCCCAGGAACTTGCCGAGCACGATCTCGACACGCCGGATCGGACGCGTCAACATCGGCAGCAACAGCCCCGTGTCGACGTCGGATGCGATCGTGGGTGCCGCTGCGAAGGCGCCGCCGAGCGCGAAGACCAGGCTGAACATGTAGGCGACCAGCGTCAGCAGCTGGGCGGTCAGCCCGATCACGCGAACCTGCGAGAGCGGCGCGCCGTGATACATCTGCGTCGCAAGCGCGTGGAAGCCGAAGCCGGTCAGGATCGCGACGAACACGGTCAGGATCGCCGCGACCAGGATCAGCCGACGGCGCAACATCTCGTGCAGGGTGAGGGTGGCGATCGCGGCGATGGTCATGCGGTCATCACTTCCATGAAGCGCTCTTCGAGGGTCGCTTTGAGGGGTTCGATCGCGTAGATCGCGGCGCCGGCGGCGGCCAACTCGCGGATCAGCGCCGGAACGGCTTCGCGATCCGCGCCGGTGACGACGTGCCATTCGCCGGTGATCGATACCGCTCCGTAGCCGCGCAGGATCTGCAGCGCGCTTTCGCTCGGATCGCCGAGACGCAGCCGCACCCCGACCGCTCCGCCGATCACGTCGGCGAGCTTGCCCGAGGCGACGATGCGGCCGCGATCGACGATCGCGACGCGATCGCACATCTGCTCGACTTCGCTTAAGAGGTGCGAGTTCAGGAAGACCGCGACGCCGCGCTCCTTGAGCGCGCGCACCATTTCGCGCACGTCGCGCCGGCCGACCGGATCGAGCGCCGAGGTCGGTTCGTCGAGGAAGACCAGATCCGGCTTGCCGAGCACCGCGACGCCGATGCCGACGCGTTGCTGCATGCCCTTCGAATACGTCCCGATCGGATCGTTCGCGCGTCGCGTCAGACCGACCATGTCGAGGATCTCGGCGATCATCCGCGGACGATCGGCGTGCGCAACCCCGGCCAAGCCCGCGTGAAAGGCCAGCTCTTCGCGCGCCGTCATCCAATCGTGGTAGCGGAACAGCTCCGGCAGATAGCCGACCTTCGCACGCGCGCCGCGGTCGCCGAGCGGCTTACCGAGCAGCGTCCCCGTCCCGCTCGTCGGCTTGGTCAGACCGAGCAACATCTTCACCGAGGTCGTCTTCCCGGCGCCGTTCTTGCCGAGAAAGCCGAAGGTCTCGCCGCGCGCGATCGCGAGCGAGAGATCGGCGACCGCGACCAGGTCGCGGTACGATTTGGCCAGATGCGCGACGTCGATCGCGAGGTCAGCGGAGGCCGGTGGCAACGCTCATCACCTGATCCTCGGAGAGGGTTCCGAAGACCGCATAGATCTTGCCGTCGCGTTCCCATACCACGCCGGAGCCGAGACCGGTGTTATCGCCGATCGCGAGGCCGCTCGCGCCGTTGACGTCGACCGGATGGGCGGACTGCTTGACCGCCATGATCGGCACCGGCAGGGTCGTGCTCGGATCGCCGATCGCGCGGATCTGATCCGCCAGCTCGGGCGTGATCGACGGCAGCGAGAGCAGGTAGCCTTCGAGGTCCGCTAACGTCGCGCCGGAACTGCGCACGATCGGCGCGACCCCTTGCATCAGGACGAGACGCCGTTCTTTGCCGCCCCAGGTGGTCATCACGACCGGGCCGAGCCCGGCCGTCACCGTCGTGCCGTCGAGACCCGCCGGCATCGCAGGCAGCGTCTTGCCGGCCTTGGCCGAACTCGCCCTGGCGCGCGCCGCACTGAACGTGAACGACTCGACGCTCCGAGCTATGGTGCGGTATTGCGGAGACGCCGACATGCCGGCCGGCAGCGACGCCGGAGCGACCAGCCGGAAGCCGACGACCTTCGAGGCCGCGGCGGCGCTCGCGGGATGTACCGTCTTCCCGTTGACCACGTCGTGCATCGTTCCGAACTCGGAGAGATCCGGGAAGACGTTGAGATGCTTCTTGCCGCTCGCATACCCCGAGACGTCGATCGCCGCGAACTGCTTCGGCTGGAAGATGGTGAGGAAGTCGTGCGCGATCGATCCGAGCGGCGCGAAGATCACCAGCACCGCGATCGCGGCGGCCGCGACGAGTCCACCGATCGCGAACGGCAACCGCCGGTTCCGCCGCGCGGCGCGCGACCGGAAGCGCGCGTAGGCCGCGTCTACGTCGAAGCTCGCGTCGGCGCCGAGCGCTTGCGCGCAGACCGCTTCGTCGTTATCGTGCTCGTTCATCATCCAACTCCTTACGAAAGGCGCTCTGCGCCCGGGTCAATAGCGTGCCGATCTGCGCTTCGTCCAAGCGTAGCGCGACGGCGATCTCGCGATAGGTCAGTCCCGCGTGTCGTAACGCGAGGAGCGCGGCACTCCGCTCGGGCAGGCGTCTCAGCACGGCCCGCACCGTCGCCCGATCCTCTTCTCGCGCGACCGTCTCGGACGGATCCGGCATCGTCGAGCGATCCGCCAGTCGCACGACCGCGTGTTCGCGAAGATCGCGACGACGGCGGGTCCGGAGCTCGTTGAGCGCGCCGTGCGCCGCGGCGGAGCAGAGCCAACCGCGGCTGTTCTCGCCGATCGCGCCGGCCCGCCGCGAGAACGCCGCGAATGCTTCTTGGGCTACGTCCTCGGCCGCGGCGCGATCGCCGAGGATCCGAAGTGCGACGTTGGCAACGCGACCGTATTCAAGCAGGAAGAGCTCTTCGAACGTCATCGTTTCAGCACGGGCAAGAGCGGCAAGGACCGTCATACGCTCTCATAGCACCGCCGCGCCTCCGTTTGTAACAGCTCAGGGAGACGGCGAGGGCGAACCGACCGGGAGACGTCCGAGTTCGACCTTCGCCGCGACGTACTCGACGAAACCGTGCGGACACGTGTCGACCGCCGCCGTCAGACCATCGCGTGCCGCGTTCGGGTCGCCGGCGCTCAAGCGCCACTCCGCCACGTAGAACGCCGCTTCACAGCGCTGAGCCGGATTCGCCGCGGCCGCGAGCGCTTGTTCGGGCGTCGCGATACCGTTGTAGAGATCGAGTAACGGGGCCGGCCATGTCGCCGCCGCGCGCGCAGGCGGCGCGCTCGCAGCCGGGACGGGGCTCGCGCCTGGAGTCGGGCTCCCGCCGGCGCGATGGTGTGCGACCTGCACCCAGAGCTGCGCGTAGCCGTCCTGCGGTACGAGCGCGACGAAGTGCTCGGCGTCGGTCGATGCCAGGTCGTAGCGACCCATCAAGAAGTAGGTCAGCGCGCGATCGCGATACGCGGAGTAGTAGGTCTGATCGATGTCGATCGCCTTCGTGTGATCGGCGAGCGCCTTGTCGTAGTCACCTTGCATCGCATAGGCGTTGCCGCGATTGTCGATCGCTTGCGGATGGGATGGATCGAGCGCGACCGCGCGATCGTAGTCGGGGATGCTCAGGTCCGGCCGGCCGATCGCATCGTAGACCGCGCCACGATCGAGGAGTGCGCCTGCGTTGTCCGGTTGGAGATCGATGATGGTGGTGAGATCGGCGATCGCGCCGTCCATCTGTCCCTGCGCGAAGCGCGCCTGGGCGCGGCGGAAGCACGCCGCGACGCGTACGGCGGCTGGGGCCTTCGGGCTATCGCACCGCACCGGCGGTGCGACGGCAAGTGCGAGGGCGAGCGCGAGCATCATCGGCATCAGATCTTTCCGTTGAGGGCGGAGATGCGCTCCGCGATGGCAGGCGTACGTTCGAAGTAGAGGGTCGCGAACGGACCCGGGCTGACGTCTTCCAGGTTCTCGTCCGCCGTGCGCACCAGCGCGCGGATGCCGGCGCTCGGGTCGTGCGTCAGCTTGGCGGCATAGACGTCGGCCTGCGCCTCCATCGCGCGCATGCCCACGTTGTAGGCGGGCACGGCCAGGAAGAACACGCCGCCGAAGATCGCGCCGACCAGCGCGAGCCGCGAGACCGAGTCGTCGTCGCGACGGAAGCCGATGCGATCGGCCACGAAGACGCCGAGCGCGGCGCCCAGGATCAGGATCAGTGCCTGAAGCAACGCGCGCCGGAGCAGATCCCCGTTCGCGACATGCGCGACTTCGAGAGCCACGTACCAGGTCAGTTCGGGTGGCGTCGAACCGGCCACGACCGTGTCGGCGACGACGATCCGGCGGGTCGACCACAGACCGTCGGCGCGAGCGCCCTGCGTCTGGGCGCGCTGCGAGCGGTCTTCGACCACGAGCGGGATGTCGGCCGCACCCGCGCTTGCGAGCAACGCTCCGACCTGCGGACGCCCGGCCATCTGCATCGGCGTGTAGTGATTGAAGATCGGTTCGATGAACGCGGGGCCGCCCCACGCGAGCGCGAGCGAGATCGCGATGAAGCCGAAGAGCGTATAGATGTACCACTGATGCGTGCGATCCGCGAGCCAGAGCACGGCGGCCGCGACGATTCCGGTCAACAGCATCGCACCGAGCAGACCGAGCATCCAATCGATCGCCCAGGCGCGCGAGAGTTCGCCGGTCAGCTCCATCACGCGTTCGACCCGGTAGAGATAGAAATCCGGCAACAACGCGGCGAACTCGGCGACCGCGGCGAGCGTCGCTCCGAAGAGAAAACGGACGAAGAACTCGGACCGGATGCTCCGGCGCAGGCGATCGCGCCAGGCGGCCGCGCCCCCGCTGCGCCAGAAGTAGGCGAGCGCGAAGATCTGTGCGAGGACCATCAGGATCCAGCCCGGCGCCTTCCAGCGGATCAAGCGGGCCGCGGCTGCCTGGCGATCGGGGTCGACCAGCCCCGTGGCGGGCTGCTCGAGCAGGGTCGCCTGCGGAATCGCGCTCACGCGCTTGTCGGTGGCGTTCGGGCGTTGCAACGCGGCGTGCGCCGGCGAGGCGGACGCACAGAGCAGCATAGCGACGAGGACGGCATACACCGCGCCCAGGAGCCCCTTCATAGGCGCCCCCTTCGCGGATACGCCCCCAATCGCTTCTAGACGCCGTGAACGGCGAACGCGTCCGATGCGAGTGCGAACGAGACGCGGTCGCGACCCGTGCGCTTGCTGTGATACATCGCGGCGTCGGCGCGTTCGAGCAACGCGCTCGCGGATGCGGCGTCCAGCGGGAAGGACGCGACGCCGACGCTCGCACTCAAGCTGCGACCGATCCCGAAATCGTGCGCGCGGACGGCCCGACGAAAACTCTCGGCACGTTCGATCCCGAGGCTCTTCGGCGTCCCCCGCAGGAGCGCGCAGAACTCGTCGCCGCCGTTGCGCGCCGTGACGTCGACGCCTTCGGCGGTATGGGTGCGAAGCAAGGCCGCCATCTGCGCGAGGACCGCATCGCCCGCGCCGTGCCCGAGCGTGTCGTTCACCGCCTTGAACTCGTCCGTGTCGACGAACCAGAGCGAGAGATGCTCGCGCGCACCCGCTTCGCGGATCGAATCGCGCAGACGCGCCCGGAATGCGTGCGGCGTCAACAGACCCGTGAGGCCGTCGTAGGTCGCGCTGCGCAGATCGCGCGCGCGCTCGAGTGCGAGCGCGTAGGCGGGAGCGGCGCGCTCGACCGTTTCGACCACTGCATCCGGCCGCTCGAAATGCGCTCGCGCGCTTGCGAGATACACCACGCCCAGAACCAGGTCGGCGTCGCGTAACGGGACGGCGATCGCATCCAGATCCGCGGGAAGGACTCCGTCGCGATCCAAGCGCGCGCGATGGAGTGCGCGGGCGGCGCGAGCCGGGAGCCGATCGCCGTCGCGGCGGAGGCGGCTGCCAAGAAATCCGTCGGCGCGAGCGCCACCCGCGCGGACGCACTCGAGTTCGTCGCCGCGGGGGACGTAGGCCAGAAACGCATCTGCATCCGGTTCGAGCGCGCGCAACGCCGCTTCCACGCGCTCCAAGACGGCTTCGGGCGCGATCCGCGAGGCCGCCGCGAACTCGCTCATCGCATCCAGCCGATCGCGTTCGCGGGCTTCGAGCAGGCGGATGCGGAGACGGAGCGAGCGGGCGCGGCCGGCCGACCACGCCGCCGCGGCAAGCGAGACCCCGACGAAGACGGCGCTGAGCGCGACGGTCACGACCAGGAGAGTGCCCATCGAATCGAGGAAGCGGCCACGACCGTGCTGGATCCGAAAGACTGGGAAGCGTTTCGCGGCGACGCGCATCGCGCACTCGACGCCGCCTTCGACGCGCTCCGAACCGTGCGCGAGCGCCCGGTCTGGCAGAGCGTTCCGAGCGACGTACGCGCCGGCTTCGAGGCGCCGATACCGCTCGATGCGGCTCCGCTCGCCGACGTGATCGCCGAGTTCGAGCGGACGATCGCCCCGTATCCTACCGGCAACCAGCATCCCCGCTTCTTCGGCTGGGTGCACGGCAGCGCGACGCCGAGCGGAGCGCTGGCCGACGCGCTGGCCGGTCTGTTCGACGCCAATCTGGGCGGGCGCGATCATGCGGCGGTCTACGTCGAGCGCCAAGTGGTGCGCTGGTTCGCCGACCTGTTCGGACAGCCGGCGACCGCCGGCGGCCTCTGCACGCTCGGCACCTCCGCCGCGAACCTGCTCGCGATCGTCGCGGCGCGCGGGCGCGCCGGCGTCGAGCCCGGGATGGTCGGATACGCTTCGGCCTCCGCGCACGGTTCGCTCGGCAAGGCGTTCGAGACGGCGGGGCTCGGTCGCGAGGCATTGCGCGCGATCCGGGTCGACGCCGAGCATCGCATCGACATCGCCGAACTCGAACGTACGATCGCGCGCGACCGCGCCGACGGGCTACGTCCATTCGTGCTGATCGGATGTGCGGGAACGGTCGGGATCGGAGCGACCGATCCGCTCGATACCCTTGCAACGATCGCCGCGCGCGAGAAGCTCTGGTTCCACATCGACGGCGCGTTCGGCGCGCTGACCGCGCTCGCACCTTCGCTACGCGCGAGCCTGAGCGGGATCGAGCGCGCGGATTCGATCGCGTTCGACTTTCATAAGTGGCTCCGTGTGCCTTACGACGCGGCCTGCCTGATCGCGCGCGATCCGACCCGCCTGAGCGACGCGTTCTCAGCGGACGGCGCGTACCTCACGCGCGCCGAGCGCGGGCCGGCCGCCGGCGCGCCCTGGTTCGCCGATCTCGGCATCGATCTCTCGCGGGGCTTCCGTGCGCTCAAGGTCTGGTTCGCGCTCAAGGAGCACGGCGCACACGCGCTCGGCGCGTCGATCGAGCGAAACGTCGCACTGGCGCAGCGGCTGCGCGATCTCGTCGACGCCGATCCTCGGCTCGAACGGCTGGCGCCGGTACCGCTCAACATCGTCTGCTTCCGCTATAAGGCGCCCGGTCTCGAAGGCGCCGAACTCGATGCGTTCACGCACGACCTGGCGATCCGGATCGGCGAGAGCGGGCGAGCGGTGGTCTCGACGTTGCCGCTGACGGAAGGTTTGGGGCTGCGCGTCTGCATCACCAACCATCGCACCGACGAGGCAGATCTCGACGAACTCCTGGCCGCTGTGCATGCATGCGCTCGCGCCTAGCCAACGCCCGCGCGATCGGCCTGCGCAACGCGGGCAAGACCGATGAAGCGACGGCCGTCCTGCGCGACGCGATCGTACTCGATCCGGATATTCCAGAGCTGCACTTCAATCTCGGGCAGCTCTCCTCGGATATCGGCAAGTGGGAGGAAGCGGAGACCGCATTCAAGCGCGTGATCGCGCTCGATCCCGAGAACTGCGATGCCTATCGCGCGCTCGCCGATCTCGCACAAGTCCGCGGCGACGTTCCGGCGGCGCTCGCGTATCAAGCCGAGGCGCTCGCTCGACGGCGGCTCTACTCGCGGATCGCGCCCCAGGAGCGACGGCGCGTGCTCGCCCTGCTCTCAGCGGGCGACTTCAAGGCGAACGCCCCGCTCGAACTCTTGCTCGATCCGATGACGACGACGTTGCATACGTACTACTGCACCGAGCAGGCCGACGCGAACGAACTTCCGCCCGCGGATATCGCCTTCGTCGCGATCGGCGAGTCGCCATGGGCGGCGGAGCCCCTTGCGGTCGCCAAGCGGCTCCTCCGCGAGACCGGGTTGCCGTTCGTCAACGATCCGGCCTACGTCCTCGATACGAACCGCGAACTGCTGGCGAAGGCCGTCGCCGATATCCCGGACCTCACGATGCCGCCGGTCGATCGCGTTCCGCGCGAGGCCCTCGTCGACACGACGCCGCCCTTCCCGATCGTGCTTCGTCCGCCCGGGTCCCAGGCGGGCGAACACTTCGAACGGATCGACTCGCGTGAGGCGCTCGACACATACCTGGCTGCCAACGCCGACCCGGAGTTCTTCGTCAGCCCATTCGTCGACTATGCGAGCGCGGACGGGTTCTATCGCAAGTATCGCATCGTGCTGGTCGACGGCGAGCCGTTCGCCTATCACTTGGCGATCTCGCCCACCTGGAAAGTCCACTACTACGCGACCCCGATGCAGCACGAGAAGTGGATGCGCGAGGAAGAGGAAGCGTTTCTGCGCGATGGCTGCGGCGGCAAGACGACCGTCCTCGCGGATGGCCTACGCGAGTTGGCGAAGCGACTACAGCTCGACTACTTCGCCGCCGACTGCACGATCGCGCCGGACGGCACGCCGCTCTTGTTCGAAGCAGATACGGCGATGCTGGTGCACGCGCTCGATCCGACCAACACGTTCACCTACAAGGACGGCTACATCCGGCGCATCTTCGCTGCGGTCGAAGCGATGCTCGACCGGCGGATCACTTCGTAGGAAGTGGCTTCGCGGGGTTGCCGACGACGCATGCGCCCGGCTCGACGTCTTTGGTGACGACCGCTCCGGCACCGGTCAGGGCGCCGTCGCCGATGGTGACCGGCGCGATCAGCGATGAGTTCGAACCGATCCGGACGTTCTTTCCGATCGTGGTGCGGTTCTTCTTGACGCCGTCGTAGTTGGCGGTGATCGTGCCGGCACCGATGTTCGTGTCTTCGCCGACGGTGGCATCGCCGAGATAGGTGAGGTGGCTGGCCTTCGCTCGGTCGGCCAGTTCCGAGTTCTTGATCTCGACGAAGTTGCCGATGCGGACCTCGTTCCCGAGGATCGCATGCCCGCGCAGATGCGCGTATGGGCCGACCGACACGTCGTTCCCGATCTCGCTCTCCACGATCACGCTCTCGCGCACGGTCACGCGATTCCCGAGCTTCACCGCCGAAAGGCGCGCGTTCGGCCCGATCACGCATTCGTCGCCGATCTCGCTGAGCAGCGAGATCGAGGTGTTCGGATAGATGACGGTATCCCGACCGATCGAAAGCTCCGGCTCGAGGTAGGTGGTCAGCGGGTCGACGATGGTCACGCCGGCGCGCATGTGGGCCGCGCAGATCCGCGCGTTCAGGCCGATCCGGGCGAGCGCGAGTTCGGTGCGGTCGTTGATGCCGAGGACGTCGTGCTTGTCCGCCTCGATCGGCGCGACCCGGTGGCCGGCATCGGCCAAGTGCGCGATCGTGTCGGTGAGGTAATACTCTTTTTGGGCGTTGTCGTCGCGCAGCTGCACGATCGACTCGCGCAGAGCCGCTTCGTCGTAGGCGTAGATGCCCGCGTTCATCTCTTCGATTGCCAGCTCTTTCGGCGTCGCGTCCTTGACTTCGACGATCCGACGTACGCCCGCATCGTCGCGGACGACCCGGCCGAAGTTCGAGCCGCTTCCCATCCGCGCCGTGACCAGTGCGAGCGAGGAGCCGTCGAGCGCCGAGATCAGCGCACGGAAGGTCGCGTCGGGGATCAGCGGCATATCGCCGTAGGCGACCACGATCCGGCCGCCCGGTCGCACGTCGATCGCTTCGAGCGCGACCCGGACGGCGTGCCCGGTCCCGCGCTGCTCGCGTTGGATGACGCTGGTGACGCCGAACTCGGCCGCATACGGATCGAGTTCGTCGTTGGTGACCAGCACGATCTCTTCGATGCCCGCGTCGCGCAGGGATCGGAGCACGTACCAGATCATCGGCCGGCCGCAGATCTCGTGGAGCACTTTCGGACGCGCGCTCTTCATGCGCGTGCCCTTGCCGGCGGCCAACACTACGGCGCGCAGGCTCACGCGTTCTTCTCCGGCTTACCGATAGCTTCGAGTGCATGGCGCAAGCGTTCGCGCACGATATCGCGCCCGAGGATCTCCATCGCGTCGAAGAGCGGCACCGAGGTCGGCGAACCGGTCACGGCGATGTAGAAGGCGCGCACCACGTCGCGGAACTTCTTTTCGAGGGTCTCGGCCACGCCCTTGAGGACGCGCTCGATGCCGGCGACGTCGTACTCTCGCAGCCCGTCCAGCTCGGTCTGCGCAAGCGTGTAGGCCGCGCGCAGCGTATCGTCATCCAGTTTCCCGGCGCGGAGCAGATCGACCGGATAGTTCAACCTTCCCGCAAAGAAGAAGCCGCATAGGTTGCCGAGGTCGCTCAGGCGTTCGATGCGCGAATGCGCGAGCGCCGCGATCCGCTTCATCCGCTCGGGCGCGAAGCCCCACTGCGCGACCCGCGCTTCGAAGGCATCGGCATCGAGCCGCTCGCGCAGGTAGCGCCCGTTCAACCAATCGAGCTTGGCGACGTCGAAGACCGGGCCGCCGAGCGCGATGTGCTGGAGGTCGAAGGTCTCGATCATATGCTCGAGCGTGACCACTTCATTTTCGCCTTCGGCCGTCGAGTTGGCGAGCGCTCCGAGGAAGTTCACGAGCGCTTCGGGCAGGTAGCCCATCCGTTCGTAGAACAGGATCGAGGTCGGGTTCTTACGTTTGCTGAGCTTGCTCTTGTCGGGATTGCGCAGCAACGGCACGTGCATCAGGGCCGGCGGCGTCCAACCGAAATAGCTGTAGAGCAAGACGTGCTTGGGGGCGCTCGAGACCCATTCTTCGCCGCGGATGACGTGGGTGATCTCCATCAGGTGATCGTCGACCACGTTCGCCAAATGGTAGGTCGGCAGTCCGTCCGACTTCATCAAGATCTGCATATCGACGGTGCGCCATTCGATCTCGATCGGTCCGCGGCGCGTGTCGTCGACGACGCAGGTGCCTTCGCTCGGGACCTTCATGCGCACGACGTACGTCTCGCCGGCGGCTTCGCGCCGCGCGACTTCGGCGGCATCGTACGTCAGGCAGAGCCCGTCGTAGCGGGGCGGCTGTTTGGCGGCCTTCTGGGCTTCGCGCATCTCTTCGAGACGTTGCGGCGTGCAGAAGCACTTGAACGCATGGCCCGCATCGAGCAACTTCTGGACGTGCTCCTTATAGATCTCGGAGCGCTCGCTCTGGCGGTACGGCCCGTGCGGACCGCCGACGTCGGGACCTTCGTCCCAGTTCAGTCCGAGCCAATGCAGCGAATCCAAGATCGCCGTCTCGGATTCGCGCGTGCTCCGCGCCTGATCGGTGTCCTCGATGCGCAACAGGAACTGTCCGCCATGCTTGCGCGCGTACAAGTAGTTGATCAGTGCGACGTAGGCGGTTCCGACATGCGGATCCCCCGTCGGAGAAGGGGCGACGCGAGTTCGTACGATCAAGGGAACTTTCTTACGGGTGGATCAGCCGACGAGTTGGCGGCGATCGCCGCATTCGCGTTCGACGAAGTCGATGATGTTCTGGAGCGGGGCGCCTGGCGTGAATATCTCGCGTACGCCGGCCTTCTTGAGCTCTTCGACATCATCCGGTGGGATGGTCCCGCCACCGAAGAAGACGATGTCGCCGGCGCCCCGCGCCTTCAATTGTTCGACGACGAGCGGAAAGAGCGTCATGTGCGCGCCCGACAGGATCGAGAGGCCGATGCCGTCGGCGTCTTCTTGCACGGCCGTCTGGACGATCTGCTCGGGCGACTGGAAGAGCCCGGTGTAGATCACTTCCATGCCGGCGTCGCGGAGAGCGCGGGCGATCACCTTGGCGCCGCGGTCGTGCCCGTCGAGGCCGGCCTTGGCGACGACGATGCGCAGCGGTCTACTCATGGCCGCACGGCCCTTCGGCGCGTTCGACGGACGCCTGCAGCTGCAGCGCCGCTTCGAGTTTGCGGATCACTTCTTCGAGCGTCGCGCGCGCGGTCTCGCGCTCGCTCTCGCTCTCGATGTGCATGGTCATCAAAATATCGATCGCTCCGTATAGCGCCCGTACACCGCCACCATCGCATCGACGATCTCGCCTTCGGTACAGTAGGCGTTGACGCAGTCGATCAAGTGGGGCATTACGTTGTCGTCGGTATCGCGGCAGGCTTGCTGCAGGCGCGCCAGGGTCGCCCGGACGGCGGCATCGTCGCGCTTGGCGCGGATCTCCTGGACCGAACGGGCCTGTTCGCGTCCCATCTCGTCGGTGATCCGGAGCAGCTCCAGGTCGTCGCGGTTGTCTTCCTTTTGGAACGCGTTGACGCCGACGATCACGCGGTCCTTCGTCTCGATCGAGCGCTGATAGCGGTACGATGCTTCGGCGATCTCTTTCTGGAAGAAACCCGCCTCGATGCCCTCGATCACGCCGCCCATCTCTTCGACCTGCGCGAAGTAGGCTTCGGCCTGACGTTCCATCTCATCGGTCAGCGCCTCGACGTAGTACGAACCGCCGAGCGGATCGATCACGTTCGTGACGTTGGTCTCGTACGCCAACACCTGTTGCGTACGCAAGGCGATCTCGACCGACTTCTCGGTCGGGAGCGCGAGCACTTCGTCCATCGAGTTCGTATGGAGCGATTGCGTGCCGCCGAGCACCGCCGAGAGCGCTTCGAAGGCGACCCGCACGATGTTGTTCTCGGGTTGCTGAGCGGTCGCGCTGCAGCCGGCGGTCTGCGTGTGGAAGCGCAACTTCCACGACTTCGGATCCTTGGCGCCGTACTTGTCGCGCATGCGCTTGGCGTAGATACGCCGGGCCGCGCGGAACTTGGCGATCTCTTCGAAGAAGTCGCTGTGCGCGTTGAAGAAGAACGAGAGGCGCGGCGCGAACGAGTCGACGTCCATCCCGCGTTCCATGCAGGCTTCGACGTACGCAAAACCGTCGCCGAGCGTGAATGCCAGCTCTTGTGCCGCGGTCGAGCCGGCCTCGCGGATGTGATAGCCGGATACGGAGATCGTGTTCCAAAGCGGCATCTGCGTGGTGCAGAACTCGATCATGTCGACGATCACGCGCATATGCGGGCGCGGCGGGAAGATCCATTCTTTCTGTGCGATGTACTCTTTGAGGATATCGGCCTGGACCGTGCCGCCGAGCTTGGCGCGCGGGATGCCCTTCTTCTCGGCCGCCGCGATGTATTGCGCGAGCGCGATCGCGGCCGGCCCGTTGATCGTCATGGACGTCGTGATGTCGCCCATGTCGATGCCTTCGAAGAGCT
>JBEPVY010000007.1:0-32565 GCA_041690835.1 Vulcanimicrobiota bacterium
CGCTTCGCTCCCGACGCTCGGGATGACACGTAAGGAAAGGTCGCTTCGCTCCCGATGCTCGGGATGACAAAGAAAAAAGCGTCGCACCCCTTGTCATCGCGAGCATAGCGAGCTTGTCATCCCGAGCGTAGCGAAGCGTAGTCGAGGGACGAGGGACGAGGGACAAGGGACCGCCGTGCAGGCGCTGCTACTGCCCCGGGAACTCCAGCAATCCGATGACACCGATGATGTAGACGAGGACGACGGCGGCGGAGTCGAGGCCCATGCCGAGGAGGCGGCGCTTCGAGCGGAACACGGCGCCGTACGCGTAGATCATCGTCAGTACGATACCGAGACCGGCGAGATACACGTCGGTGCGATGCGCGCTCGGCAGGACGGCTTTTCCCGAGATGAGCGCGGCCACCAGGAAGAGCACCGGCAAGAACGAGTTGCCGCCGATGATGTCGCTGATCGCCAGTTCGTAGTCGCCCATCTTCACCGCGGTAATGCCGGTCGTGAGTTCGGGCAGCGATGTCGCCGCCGCCAGGATGGTCGCGCCGAAGAGCGCCCCGGTCATGTGCCACTGCATCGCAAGCGCGTTGCTCGCCTCTTCGAGGAGCCAACCCGCACCGAGTGTAGCGAGCGCCGCGATCGAGAACAGTCCGATCGTGAACGCGAGCGGCTTGGTGACGACGTCGCCGGCTTCGCGCACGCGTTCGGCCGACTTGGTCGTCCACGGAAGCCCTTCGCTCGCCTTATTGGAGAGCAGCAGCGTCGCGACCCAGACCAGGGCGATCCCGATGGTCGCCGGGGTCATGTGCAGCCAGATCACGTTCTGCGGCATCAGCGTGCCCTGGATCGCGATCGTGAGGATCGCGGCTAGGCCGCAGGCCTGGATCACGATCACGAGCGACGCGGCCGCAGTCGTGAGCGGCGCGCCCTTGCGACGCATCACCAAGAAGTCGAGTAGTGCGAGCACGACCGTTTGGATCGCGATGCCGCCGAGGATGTTGCCGATCGCAAGATCGAACTGCGCGGCCAGCGACGCCGCGACCGTGATCGCGATCTCGGGCAGGTTGGTGGCGATCGCCAGGAAGATCGATCCGCCCAACGCTTGGCCGAGTCCGAAGCGCGTGTCCAGCGCATCGGTCGTGGTCGAGAGCGCGTGGCCGGCCACCCACACGACCGCGATGCCCACGACGAAGAGCGAGACCAACACGAGGACCGAAGCGTGGGCGAACATGTCGTGAGCCGTTGGCGGCTCGGACCGCAATGCCTTGCCGGGCGGAGCCGCGAAGGTGCCGCGCATGGACAAACCTACAGCGGCCGCTTCGGTCGTCGATCATCCGCTAGCGCGCGACGTCAACGCCGAAAGCGACGCCCGCCTCACCCCGCTCGAACGCCTCTGCAAGGGTGTCAGCGACGCGACCGGCGCGCCGGCCGCTCTGATCGCCGCAGTCGTGATCCAATGCCTCTGGATCGTGGTCGGGTCGCTCACCAAATGGGATCCGTTCCCGTTCGCCTTTTTGCTTACGGTCTCGAACGTGCTCCAATTGATCCTGATCTTCATCCTCGCCGTCGGCCAGCGTCAATCGGCTTCGCACGCGGAGCTACGCGCGGAGAGCGATCACGAAGCCATCTCGCGATTGCTCTACCATCAGGAAGCGCAGGAACAGATCTTGCTCGCGCTCGCCAACAAGATCGAAGTCGACGTCTCGGCGGTGAAGGCGCTCATCGAGCGCCTCGCGAGCGAGGATCCCGACGCGGCTCAGTGAGCCGCGGGAACCGAGCTGGGTGGCACGTCCAAGCCGGCGGGCGCCACTTGGCGATTGAAGCCGCCGAACCGCGGTTCGATATGGTCCGCCGCCCACAGGTAGAGCGTCGGAACGACGAGGAGCGAGAGCATGGTCGAGACGATCAGTCCGCCGATGACGACCGTGCCGAGCGGAGCTTGGGTGGACGACCCGGCTTCGAAGCCGATCGCGATCGGCAACATACCGCCGACGGTCGCAAGCGTCGTCATGATGATCGGACGCAACCGGAGAGGCGCGGCCGTGAGCACGGCTTCGCGCGCGCTCATGCCCTGATGGCGTAACTGGTTGGTGAATTCGACCACCAGGATCGCGTTCTTGACGCAGATGCCCACCAGCATCAACACGCCGATGAAGGCCGTCAACCCGAACGAACGTTGGGTGAGAACGAGTGCGAGGACGATGCCTGCGAGCGAGAGTGGCACCGCCATCATGATGATGAGCGGATGGAGGAACGACTCGAACTGCGACGCGAGCAGCATATAGATCAATAGGATCGCGAGGACCACGATGATGCCGAGACTGGAGAACGTATCGGCCTGATCGGTGACGGACGGGCCGAACTGCCAGTGGTAACCGGATGGGAGCGCGATCGAGTTCATCACGCCGGTCGCCGCCTTGACCGCATCGCTGAGCGGGACACCGACCAGCGATGCGGTGATGTCGATCATGCGTTGCTTGTTCTCGCGCGTGATCTGCGAGGGGCCTTTGCCGACGGTGATCGTCGCGACTTCGGAGAGCGGCACGGTCGGGAGCGTGAACGCGCTTCCCGGTGCGGCCGCACCGGTCTGGAGCAGCGAGTTCGAGGTCGTTGCGACCGGAATCGCGAGGTTCTCGATAGCCGCGATCGTGCGGCGCTGATCCGGCGGGAGTTGGACGACGATCGGATACTGCGTGCCGTTGATCTGCAGATAGGTCGCGATGGTCCCGCTCGTACCCGTTCCGATCGTCGCCGAGATGTCCGACGTCGAGAGGCCGAGGCTGGCCGCCTTCGTGCGGTCGACGGCGACGTCGACTTCGGGTTGCGCGTCCGTGATGCTCGTATCCGGACGCGTCAACCCGGGTATCTGGGCGAGTTGCGGGATCGCGATATGCTGCGCGAGGTCGTAGAGCTTGGTCACGTCCGGACCGTAGATCTGGATGTCGAGCGCGTCTTGACCGCGCGCGATGATCGATTGCACGATGTCGATGGTCCGGCCGAACGCGAGCAAGCCCGTGATCGGCTTGCCGTACGTCTTCAGGTAGGCGGCGCGCCGTTCCGGCGAGATGACCGGTGCCGCGCCGCCGCCGGGACGCCGCCCGCCTCCACCCCCCGAGAGCGCGGTCTGCCAACGCTGGACGAACCTCGCGGCGTTGACGTTGTCCTTGAGTCTGATAGAGAGGTTCGACGAGTTCGTCACGGCCGTGCCGTTGAAGCCGCCGCTCTGACCGACTTGCGAGCCGACCTCGAGGACTTCGTCGGTATCGTTACGGAAGCGTTGCTCCACCTCTTTCGTCACCCTGTTGGTAACGTCGAGTGCCGTGCCGTTCGGCATCCGTAGATTGAAGCGGAGATAGGCGGTGTTCGATGCTGGAAAGATCTCGGTCTTGACGGCTCCGAAGAACACCGCGGCGAGCGTGATCGCGAAGATCCCACCGGCCACGATGAAGACCAGTCCGGCATGATCGAGCGCCCAGGTCAGACGGGCCCGATACCAATCGGCGAAGCGTTCGTAGCCGCGGTCGAAGCGGTCGACGAAGCGTCGATACGGCCCCTTCCGCTGATCGCGGTTGGCCGCATCGGCGGTCTTCTTGGCGTTGAAGCGCATCAGCACGGTCGTGAGCATCGGGATCGTCGTAACGGCGACCAGCAGCGAGAGCGCGACCGCGACCATGACCATCACCGCGAACGGCGTGAAGAGCAAGCCCTGAAGGCCCGGGATCAGGACGAGCGGCACGAACACGGTGATGACCGTCACCGACGACGCCAGCACGGCGCTGAAGATCTCGGTGACCGCGTCTTCGGCGGCGGCGTCGACGGCCTGCCCCTTGGCCATGTGCCGGTAGATGTTCTCGATGACGACGATGCCGTCGTCGACGATCAAGCCGACCGCGAGCGCCAACCCCCCGAGCGTCATGACGTTGAGCGAATAGTTGAGGATGTAGGCGGCGAAGAGCGTGCCGAGCACGGCGATCGGCAGCGAGATCGCGACCGTCAGCGTCGAGCGCCACGAATGGAGGAACAGGAAGATGACGAGGATCGCGAGCACGGCGCCGTAGAGCGCGGTGTGTTCGAGTGCGTGGACGGCTTCGAGGATGAAGCCTTCCTGATCGAGCACGACGCCGAACTGCATGCCGGGATAGCGCTTCTTGAGGTCGTCGACCTTGTTGTAGATGCCGATAGCCGTCGCGACCACGTTCGCGTCGGGCTGCGCGTTGATCGAGATGCCGAGCGACGGCGAGCCGTTGAGGCGTTGAAACGAGCGCTGCTCCTCGATCGAATCTTCGACCTTCGCAACATCGCGTAACAGGATCGGACTGCCGTTCTTGACCGCGACCGTGAGGTCGCCGACCTGTGCTGCATCCGTATAGAGCGCCGACGTCCGGAGCTGATATTCGTTGTTGCCGATCTGCACGACGCCGGCCGGGAGCGTGACGTTCTCTTGCTGCAGCCGCGAGACGATCAGCGCCATCGTCAGCCCGTTCGCCGCAAGCGTGTTGGCATTGGGCGTGATCATGATAGCGCGCTGCTGATCCGAATTGACCGTGACCGATGCGACGCCTTGGACGGCCGAGAACTCGTCGGCCAAGAAGTTGTTGAAGAGGTCGCCCATATCGCGCAGCGACATGTTCGGGTCGGTCACGAACATGCGCGCGACCGGCAGCGAGTTGGAATCGAACTTGAAGATCTGTGGCTGCTGCAGGTTGGGATCGTTCGGGAGCGAGTTCCGGATGCGGTCGATCTGCTGCTGGACGTTGACCGACGCGGTGTCGACGTTGACGCCGTAGTAGAAGGTCGCGTTGATGCGGGTCGATCCGAGCGAACTGGTGGAGTCGATGCGCTGGAGCCCGTTCACGCGACTGATGGCGTTCTCGATCGGCCGGGTGACGAGTGTCTCCATCTGCTCCGGTCCGACGTTCGGGTAGCCGATGGTGACCGTCAGAGACGGCGGCGAGAAGCTCGGCAGCAGGGCGACCGCGAGGCGCGGCAGGGCGAACAGTCCAAGGACGACGATCGCCAGAGCGATCATGGTCACGGCGACGCGCCGGTTGACGGCGAAGTGGGCGATCGACAAGTAGGGATTTCCCGAGAAGAAGGGCGCTTCCAGGTTACCCTATCCGGAGGGACTGATAGCCCCCTGAGAGGGCGACCGGGGCACGACCGGAGTTTGCCGAGGCAAGTGGTTGTCGGCCGTGGGAGCCTGTGGTATCCTACCCAAGCTTTGGCTGGCCCCTTGGGGCCGGTTTACCCGCTGCCCGCCGCGTTGGCGGGCCACCCGCTACGGCGGGTGTCCGTAGGGGGTACCATGACCGACTACGAGATCACCTATATCCTCAAGCCCTCTATGGAGGAGGCTGACGTCGAGGCCCGCTCGATCGCCATCGGAGAGATCGTCACCAAGGGTGGCGGCACCGTCGGCTCCATCGAGAAGCTCGGCAAGCGCCGTCTGGCGTACGAGATCGCCGACCTCAAAGAAGGCAACTACGTCGTGATGGGCTTCAAGTCCGACGCGGCGACCTCGAAGGAGCTTGAGCGTCTGCTCAAGCTCGACGAGAACGTTCTGCGCGCCCTGCTCCTGTCGCTCGACAAGAAGCAGCTCGCTCACATGGCCGCCGGCGGCCATATCTCGGCTCCGGCCCCGCCGCGTGAAGAACGCGAATACGGCGGCCGTGGCGATCGCGGCGACCGTGGCGGCTACCGCAGCCGCGAAGATCGCGACGACCGCTAGACCCCGAACCAGAATGCCACCCGTATGGCACGCTACCCCGGTAGCGTGCCATCCATAGCACAGCGACATAGCTAAGAAGAGAGAGCAAGACAATGGCAGGTTCCTACAACCGCGTGATCCTCGTCGGCAATCTGACGAGAGACCCGGAAATAAAATACACGCAATCCGGCAAGGGCGTCACCAAGTTCTCGCTCGCCGTGAACAACCCGCGCAACAAAGAAGAGACGACGTTCGTGGACATCGTCGCTTGGGACAAACTCGGCGAGACGTGCAACAAGTACCTGAAGAAGGGCTCGAACACGCTGGTCGAAGGTCGCCTCGTCATCCGTTCGTACGACGACAAGGACGGCAACAAGCGTAAGGCCACCGAAGTCGTGATCGACAACATGCAGATGCTCGGTTCACGCCCCGACGGCGCCGAAGGCGGCGGCGGATACAGCAGCAGCGGCGGTGGCGGAAGCTACGGCGGCGGATCCAGCGCCCCCAGCACCGGCGGCGGCGACTTCCAAGACAACTTGGACGACGAAATTCCGTTCTAGTGTTGCCTCACCCTAACTGACCGAAAATAGGCGGTTAGGTGGAAATGGCGCTAAAGTGGAAATGCGCCGACGAAGCCAGTAAACACAGGCAGAAGCGCTCCGTTTTACGGGGCGCTTTTTGCACTGATGCATCGAGGTCAAATACGCATCGGACGCTCCGGTCAGGGGCGCGCTCGTGAAAGTCACGTCTGCGATGTCCTCAATCCATCCCGGTCAGCGCAGTAGGCGTCGATAGCGGGGGCGGCACCTACACGGCCCGTCTCGCGCTCAAATTTGCGACGACGTGAAGGTTCGATGTCATCGCGACGGCTAGCGGCAAGACTGACCGAGAGGCGGTGTCGAAGGACGTGAAATGATCGATCATACCGGCGTCCTCTTACTCGCGACGGTGCTGGCGGTCGGGGTTTTGCACACCATGGTCCCCGATCACTGGGCGCCGATTGTCGTACTTGCGCGTCAGCAAGGCTGGTCCATCGCGCGAACCGCGCGATCCGCCGCGCTTGCCGGACTAGGCCACGTGACGACGACATTACTGCTCGGCGTCTTGCTGTGGGTTGTCGGGGCGGCGCTAGCCGCACGATACGCGCACCTCGTGTCGCTTGTATCGGCCGTCGCCTTGCTCGCCTTCGGGCTCTGGATCGCATATGGAGGCTGGAAGGAAGTTCGTGGAAGCGGCACGCACGATCACGGCCACTCGCACCTCGGACACGCGCACCTGCATGCCCACGACACCGGGCTGCAGCACGTGCATTGGCACGAGCACCACGACGCGGACTGGCACGCCGTTGAGGGCGGCGTTGCAACGATCCACGCGCACGATCACTCGGCATCCGGTCGTACGGCGCTCTTGCTGATCTTGGGGTCGTCCCCGATGGTCGAGGGCATCCCTGCATTCCTGAGCGCATCGACCAAGGGTCCGGCCCTGCTCGGGGCCATGGCAGTCGTGTTTGGCGTCTCGACGATTGCGACGTACGTTGTTCTGTGTGTGGCTGGGGTTCGCGGGCTTCAACGCACGTCGCTTGGACCGCTAGAAAAATACGGCGAGGTGCTAAGCGGCCTTTTTGTCGCCGCCGTCGGGGTCTACGCGCTCTTCACCGCTTAGATCGAGGCGCGAGCCATCCATTCAAGGCGGAACTCCTCGTGCGCAATTCGAGTTATGGTGAAATATCGGCATTTCACGCGAGTTAGGTTGAAATGAGACTAAAAGGTGAGACAACGCCTTTTTAGTGTTGTCTCATCCTAACTGCTAAAAATTAGGCAGTTATGGTGAAATGGCGCCAAATGGTGAAATGTCGACCCGAACGTCGTGAACAATAGCGAAAGCCTTGCAACAGCAAGGCTTTTCTTCTTTATGAATTTCGATCGCATGTCTGCGTGGAAGCCAGCGAGGGCGGACGTTTCACTATAACCAAGCGCAAGAGGTCCGCGCGAAATCGATCAGCCCAACTTTGCGGTTCGGCTAAGCGACGATACTCACGGACGTACTTTCAAGACGCAGCCTTCGTGGATCGTGACCCACACCTGCGTGCGATGGGCGAGATAATCGAGCGGAAGCGCGAGTTTCGTATCGCAGAGCTGGGTTTTCAGACGGAGCGACGTCGCGAGCAGCGGAACGCTGATCGAACTAGTTTTGTGGGGTGCAATCGACATAGTGATGCCCATTCCGGGTTGGGAGACGACCACCGTAGCGGGTCCGTGCCAATAGACGTCGTTCGTGACGGTGACGCGCAGAGGCCCCATCGGCCAGGCGGGCGCGACGGCCGCGAGCGAGCCGACGAGCAGGGCGAGAGCGAACAGTCGTTTCATGCCTACCTACCTTCTCCCTAACCCAACGCCCGGCATCCTCGCTTGGTTCCTAAAACGGGAGATCCCCGCCGCATCGGCTTGCAGAAAGTCTCGCGGTAGGCAATAAAATGGCGGGCAGACGTTACGACAAGAGCGGCCAGGGAACGAAGATGGCTTTACGCCCGTTGAACGAACGGAGCCCCTGCTTGCTTTGGAGGAGGATCTCGTGAAACGCTTCGCACTGTTGTTCTGCGGCCTGTTCGTCGCATCTGCGGTAGCCGCAGCGCTCGCTCGTTCGCTCCCGGGCGTGGATCGGATTTGGAGCTACGAGGTCCACGGGACGACGGCCGGACTCAGCGTGGTCTACAAGAACCATATGAAACCCACGGTCGTGGTCTTCCAATTGTCCGAAAGCAGCGACATGGCCGGCCTAAAGGTCGCAAAGCAGAGCAACGAGCATGGCGCAAGCGTCCCCACCACGGCGCACGCCTTTCTCACCGGATTACATCCCGGCCGGGCTTACTGGTATCGGGCTCTCATCACGACCGCGGACGGCAAGGCCACGAGTGCGATCGGCAATTTTCGGACTACCGCCGCCGTCGCTGTCAAGCCGACTGTGAAGTTGGAAAAGTTCACGGAGTACGATGCCAACCGGTTCATCGTTTCGTACATCGCCTATGCCCCTGGTGAAGCGATCACATTCACCGCGCGCTGGAGTTTGAGGCCGGATATGAGCGCACCGACCGTGTACTACGCCGATACGGTCCCACCGCAGGTGGGCGCCGTGGGTTTCCATCCGATGTTCAAGATTTCGAGCGTCCCACCAAACACTCAAGTCTACTTCACCGCGCAGATCACGACCCCGAACGGCACTGCGACGACCCTTCCGAGCGGCTACTTCGTAAGGCACAGGCCGATCTAGCCCAGGATTCGATCCTGCGGATTGCCGGATTCGCCGGCCGTTCTTACCCAGGCCCGCGGATGGAGCGACCAATATCGGAGTCGCTACCGATCATGTCATCGAATCGTTTCGGAACGAAATTGGGGCGATTACAAGACGGGAGATGGAATCGATCCAGCGCCCTTCGAACAGTTCGAGCCGCTCGAAGATCCGCTTCACGCCATGGGCGTTGTGGTGTGGCCGATGGTCGAACTGGAGGCGGACGATGCGCTCGCGTCCGCCGCGCAGATCGCATCGAAAGATGCTCGTGGAATAGGTCCCATCCGACGCTGCCTTGCTTGCCGCTCGAGCCTCATCCCCCGGGTGTCTTTGGAGGCGATGTAGGCGCTCGTCGCCTCATCGAGCCACGTACCGCAGCGAGACCGAAGGCCTTCTCCCGTCGTCATCTGACCTGGCAGACGGAGCTGCCTTTCAGCGTCGAAGACCTGCTTTGGCTATTTTACTACAACCCTGCCCATCGTGCGGCTGAGGCCGCAGTAATACACGAACCTCCCGTCTCTATGGAAGATGTACCTGAACGATTGACCCTTGAGGAGGTGTGGCGACTCGAAGGCGCCGCCGATAGCGATCAGGACATGTTTGGCTTCGTCGTTGTTGATCCACTCGACGGTCTCGCCTTTGGAGATCGTGATCGAGTTGGGGCTGAACACGCCGTTGGTGATGTGCACCACGACCGTGTTGGCGGCCGTTGCGGAAGCGGCGGAGATGCCGAGAAGGCCGACGAGCAGCGCGGCAGAGAGTAGCAATGATTTCATATTCTCCCTAACGTAAGGCGGGGATAAGAAGTTGGTCTAAGACCTGAGCCATTTTAGCACGACCATCGTCTTAACGTACGTATGTGTCGCAGAAGTACGCGCAGGTTAAGGCGGGGCCGCCACCTCAGGAAGGCGTGGGAGAAGCGGATCGAGGCACGCTTAGATCGCGTCGTGTAACAAGATGCGAGGGTCTTTTCGAAGGACCGCGCTCAAACGGATGGCTGGCGTGTCGCGCATGAGATGCCAAGCCCGTCGCCCTAGGCGGGCACTTCGGTGGGGTCACCGTACTGCCGTCGCGTCGGCGTGAAAGCGGGTATACCGAGAGAGGAGGCTTTTATGTCAGCAGTTGACCACGAGCGTTACGGCTTTTCGGTGCAGTCCGAGCGGGGGTACGACGATGCAGTTTCGAGAGTAAAAGCGTCGTTAAAGGAGCAGGGTTTTGGCATTCTCTCGGAGATCGACGTCGCCAAGACGCTAAAGGAAAAGCTGGATGTCGACCGAGACGCCTATTTGATTCTTGGCGCTTGCAATCCACAATTCGCGCACGAAGCCTTGGGAATCGAAGAACAATTAGGGCTGCTACTTCCTTGCAATGTGACGGTACGGCGGAAAGATGGCAAGACGCTCATAAGCGCGATAGACGCAAGAGCGATGATGGCTGTCGTCGATAGCGCAGCTTTGAACAGAGTGGCGGAAGAGGTCAATGCCCGCCTCCAACTTGCTATTTCCGAGGCGGCATAAACGAATATCCGCACCGATCCGAAGTCGACGCATGCCTCTCAACGATACCAGGCTACCGATTAGGCCAATAGTTGCCGGAATCGACAAAGGAGCACAGGCGATGTCCGGGCGGACTGAGATAGGCTTCAGCGCGGGCTCCGTGATGGGGAATGCGTGGCGTCCTCGCGCTACTGCTTTGACGACCACACCACGGGGTATGTGAGGATGCTTCTCGACGGCGTGATGCTGCTGTGGTTCATCTTCGTGGGCTTGTCTCTGCTCTTCGTGGTGATCGACATCTGGTCGACGCCTGAATCGCCGGTCCTGAAATGGGGCTTCATTCTCATAACGGCGTACACAGGGCCATTCGGAGCATTTCTTTATGTGCTCGGATGTCGCGAACCGCTCCCTGGGATGCACAAGGCGTATACCGCCGTACGTTGGCGGCAGGTATTTGGCTCGACGATGCATTGCGTCGCAGGTGATGGCGTCGGCATTCTCGCCGGTGCGGTCATCGAGTCTTACTTGGCGCTCTCCCAGCCGATGGGAATCGCGCTCGAGTACGTTCTAGGTTTCGGTTTCGGATGGACGATCTTCCAAGCACTCTTCATGCGCAGCGTATTCGGCGGATCGTACCGCAAATCGCTGCGGAAGACGTTCCTCGCCGAGTTTTTCTCGATGAACATTCTCATGGCGGCGATGTTGCCGGTCGTAGCGTTCGGTCGTCTCGCCATTGGGACGATCCTGGTGCCGCGCATGCCGGAATTTTGGTTCGTCATGAGCATGGCACTGCTGGTGGGCTTTGTCGCAGCCTTTCCGATGAATTGGTGGCTCGTAGCACGCGGCCTTAAACACGGTATGATGACCGTGCAGCCTAAGATACCGGCTATGTCGATGACCGAATCGGCGCCTATGACGATGTCAACGGAGACGGCGGCACCGGGCGAGCATGCCGGTGACCCGCAGGTCACCCGCAACGCGCTCTTGTGGATGACGCTGCTGTCTGTCTCTGTTCTTGCGATCGGGGTGGGCCTAGCGCTGTTCCTCAGCAAAGGTTAGCGAACGCTGGCCAGCTGGACCGCGGTTAAGCCTACACGATGGAGCGTTCGAATGCGTGGGCTACCGCTCGACTAGCCCGTTCCGGTCTAACCGGGTTCAAAATGGGTATCACCGTCCTATGGAGGTTCTACAGATGAAATGCAAGGGTCCAGACTGCCAATGTACCGTCGAAGCCGGCGAGTATTGCGGGGAAGAATGCAAAACGGCGGAAGGTCATGGTCACTGTCATTGCGAGCACGCGGACTGTAAATAGACGGCTGTGCCGCGTGTCGTGATGCGAACGCACCAGTGATGTCTTTATAGCATCATTGGCCGCTAGCAAATGGGAGAAGCTCGTACGCGCCTTGCGTAACGATCTGCTGTCCAAGCGCAAGACCGTTTCCGGCAATTGCAACACGCTTGGCGGTCTGAAGGCGAATCTGGACGGCAACCCGAGCATAGTGCCCACCGCCTTTTGCGACATAGACGAGCGTCTCCCCGGTCTCGGGGTCTTTCACGACGGCGGTTTCCGGGACAACGAATGCCGCGCCGAGTTCGCTGACGACGATCGAGGCTTTTGCCGCGGCTCCTATGGTAAAGGCTCCGCGGTCAGGACGAATGCGGACGGTCATCGTGCCGGTCTGCACGCCGAGCGCGGGGCTGACCGCGACGACCGTTGCCGGAATGCGCGCTACCGACCCATCGATTGCGACTATCGCCGGGGCACCGGCGCGTACGAGCGCCGCCTGGTCCTGACTGATCTGAACCTCGATCGCGGTGTGAGTAGGATTGACCATCGCGAGCACGGGCGTCGTCGGATCAGCCGATTCTCCGGGGTTCTTGAGGCGCTGCGTGATGACGCCGTCGAACGGAGCGACGATATTGAGGAGTGAGGCCTTCGTACCGGCCGCGGCGAGCGCCGCTTGTGCCTGTTGCACGGTAGCGCGCGCGATTGCAACGTCTTGCGGGCGCGGTCCAGCTTGGAGAATTGAACCCTGTTGCTCGGCGATGCGCGCGTCGGCGAGAGCGCCTTGGTAATCAGCCTCGGCCTGCTGCAGCTCGCGCTGTGAGGAAATGCCGGCGTGTGCAAGGGCCTTCTGCCGATCAAGTTCCGCCCGTGCCGACCGTAGTTTTGCTCGAGCCGCATCCACTGAGGCGGCGTTCTGTGCGAACTCTTGCGGGCGAGCGCGAGCTTCGGCCCTTGTGAGGCTTGCTTGAGCGGCGGCGACATCCGCCTCGGCTTGGACGATGGCGCTCGACGCCGTCCGGCTATCGAGCGAGGCGAGGACCTCGCCCCGAACGACGCGGTCCCCAACGTTGACGTTGACGGTGGCGATCTGACCATCAGTCGGAAAGGCGAGCGCTGCCTGTCCTCCCGCATCGGCAACGACCGATCCGTTGACGTCGATGGTTCCGCGCAACGACTCGCGTCGGAGCCGCTGCGTCTTGACGGCCACCGCGGGTTGCGTAACGATGCCTGGCGAGGTGCTGGGCGCGGTGTCGCTCGGGGACGGTGCTCCGCTGCAGCCAGCTAAAGCCACAAGCGCGACGAGTGCATAGAAGGACTTCACGGTGATACGGGTTCTCCTACGATGAGATGCAAGCGCGCGATGGAGGCACCCAGATCGGCCGACGCCTGCGTCACTTCCGATTGGGCTAGGGCGACCTCGTTTCTCGCAGTCACGACATCGAGGATGCCAAGCGCGCCTCGATCGTAGCCGAACTGGGCGAGGCGTAGTGCTTCTTGCGCCTGCGTAAGCGACTCGCGCGAGAATGTCAAGCGCGCTTGGGCGCTCTCGATCTCCGCGACATCCGTCTCGATTTCGCCACGAAGTGCCGCATCGCGACCTTGAAGCTGCGCACGTGCTTGCGCTTGGCGCGCCCGTGCTTCAGCGGCCGCTCCCCGGATGGTGCCGTAGTCGAAGAGTGGCAGCGAAAGCGTAATGACGGTGGTCGGCCCGCGCGACGTGATGCCGCCGCTCCCGGGTGCGCGCTGAAAGAGATAGCCGGCCGAAAGGCCCAGACTCGGTACCCGTTGCAAGAGCGCGGCACGTTGCTGCGCTCTTGCTTGACGAATACCGGCACGAAATTGGGTGAGCTGCGGATCGATTCGTTGCGCCTTCGCGTAGAGCGCTGCGAGGTCGGTCGTCGTGGACTGCGGCGACCCGAGCGTGACGGCATTGGGAACGTCATTCGAGCGATCGATCAACACATCAAGGGCGATGTCTGCGGCTCGCTCCTGGGCCCGAGCTCGCAGGAGGTCGGTCTGCGCCCTGCGCCGTTCGACTTCTGCGCGAAGGACTTCGAAGTTCCCGACGGCGCCGACGCGCGCGCGAAGTGTAGCGCTTCGCTCGAAGGTCGAGGCATTCTGCACGCTTGTGACGGCTGCCACGACAACCGCTTGCGCGGAGGCGAGACCGTAATAGGCAGCCACGACGCGCCGGTCGATATCCAACCGTATGCCGGCGAGCTGCGCTTGGGCGACTTCGACGGCGGCGGCGGCAGCGCTACGTTGCGCGCCCGTCGTTGGCGAGAGTTGCTGCGAGAGTCCCGCGCTGAAGGTCTGTAACGGTCCGAGGCCGAGGGGTACGTCTTGTGTCGTCGCCTTCGTCGCATCGGCCTGGAGCGGTGTCGGGGCGGTTTGGGTCAATCGCGCTCGCGCGATGTCGACGTCGCTGCGTGCCCCAGCAATGTCCGGATTTCGCGCATCGGCTTGCGCCAGAGCCTCTGCAAGCGTCAACGGAGCAGCGGAATCGGCCAACACCGGAGCGACTGTGGTGATGGCGACCAGCATGGCAAGAAGGAGACGTCTCACGCGGGCGCACCTTCGCCGAACGTGCCGGGCTCGTCGTGAGAGCGGTGATCATCGAGCAAGTCGAAGCGCGACTTCCCCCTTATCGAGGCGTAGAACGCCGGCATGAGCAACAGGGTGAAGAATGTCGAGAAGAGCAAGCCGCCGATCGTCGCAACAGCAAGCGGCTTTTGCATCTCGCTTCCAGCTCCCAGCCCGAGCGCTAACGGAACTACGCCGAGCATCGACGTCAGGGTCGTCATGATGATCGGGCGCATGCGCATGCGACCGGCCTGGAGCATCTGTTCCTCGACGCTCAGGCCCTGGCGGCGCAACTTGTCGACCTCATCGAAGAGCAGGATTCCGTTCTTGACCACGCCGCCAACGAGAAGAATGAGCCCCATGAACGACGAGACGTTAAGCGGAATACGCGTGATCCAGAGCGCGATAACGACGCCGAAGAGGGAGAGCGGCACGGAGGAGATGATGACGATCGGGATCCGATAGTTGCGAAACTCGAAGATCATGGTCACGAAGACCAAGAGGATCGCGACGCCGATCGCGATCGCGAACTCGCGGAACGACTGTTGCTGCAGCGCGTAGCGGCCGCCGTAGACGATGTCGTACCCGGGCGGCAATGTGAGGCCTGAGAGCGCCTTCTGGACGTCGCCGATGGCGCTTCCGAGGTCGCGTCCGCTGACGTCGGCGGTGACGCGCACGAGCGGGCGCAGGTTTTCCTCGTTGAGTTCGGTCGAGGGACCGGCTTGAATCACGTTTGCCAGCGATCCGAGCGAGTACGTATTGCCGTTGGGAGCGACGATCGGCATCATCGCAAGCGCGCTGGCAGTTTGATTCCAGGGCACGTCATAGCGCACGCGAACCGGGATCTGCACCGGCAGTTGCGGGATCGTGGCGACGATCCGTCCGTTGAGGCCGGCCTGAGCGGCATCGGCGAAGGTCTCGGTCGAGAAGCCTGCGCGACTCCCTTGATAGGGGTGCAACTGCACGAGCGTGTTCGGATTGGAATAGACGATCCCGTTGAAATCGTCGACGATGCCCGGAACTTTTTGAATGCGCGCATCTACGACCTGCGCTAGGCGCGCGAGCTCGCCCGGGTCGTTCCCGAAGATCTTGATCTCGACGGTCGCGGGCGCGTTGGAGAGATCGTTCAGAAGGTCTTGCAGAATCTGCGTGATGGTGAACTTCATGATCGGAACCGCGGCGCTGATCTGCGTACGTAGGTCGTCGAAGATCGAGTCCACGCCCTGCTTGTCCTTACGTTTATCGCGTTGCAGCATAGTCGCGCGGATGTTACCGACGTTTTGGGGCGCAGGGAAGAAACCTGAAGGATCCAGTCCGGTGAGGGCGCCGTATCCGACGATGTTGGGGTTGCGTGCGATGATACCCTCGACTTGGCCGAGGGCGCGATCGGTTTCCTCAAGCGACGTCCCCGGCGGCATCGTAAAGTTCAGTTCGAAGGCACCTTCGTCCATGCTCGGCATGAAGTCGGATCCGAGGCTGCGCCCCACGAGCAGTGTGACGATGACGACGGCAGCCGTGATCCCGTAGGCGGCCTTGCGATGATGGAGCATCCAGCGCAATGCCGGCTCGTAGACGGAGAGCAGCCAGTCCATGACGCGCGCCCCGGAGAAGCGTCTCGAGGTCGCTACGTGTGTCGCGGGCTTGAGGAAATAGGCCGAGAGCAGCGGCGTGACGTAGAGCGCAAAGAACAGCGAGAGCGCAAGCGCAATCGTCAGCGTGATCGAGAGGGCGACGAAGAACGCGCCCGTCACTCCTGAGAGCAACGCCATCGGAACGAAGACCACGATGGTGGTCACAGTCGAGCCGATCATCGGGACGGCGATCTCATCCATGGCCTTGCGCACGGCGGGTACCCGCGCCTCGCCCGCCTGTAGGTGCCGCCAGATATTTTCCACGACGAAGATCGCATCGACGATGACCAGGCCAACGCCGATCGCAAGGCCGCCAAGCGTCATAAGATTGAGGCCCTGCCCCGTCAACTTCATGAAGAAGAACGCGATCGCGATGACGAGCGGAATGACCGTTGCGGCCACGAGCGTGCTACGGATCGACCCGAGGAAAAACCACATCACGAGAATCGCGAGAATGGCGCCGATGATGATCGCGTCACGTAGATTCTTTACGGCATCGTCGACCAGCGTCGCCTGATTCCAATACGGCTTGATCGTCGTGCCGGGACCGAGCGCGGCGATCTCGCGATCGAGGACCGCGTTGACCTCGTTATATATCTGAACGATGTTGCCGCCCGGCTGCGCGTAGACGTTGAGAAGGACGGCATCCTTACCGCCGGCGGAAACGATCGACGTTTTCGGCTCCAGCGCGTCGTGGACGACGGCCACCGCGCCGACAGTGATTGGCGTTCCGGCCCGATTGTCGATGACGATATTCGCAATGTCAGCCGGGGTCTTCGGCGCGCCGCTCACGAGCACGATCTGCCGTTGGTCGAAGGCGTTGAAGTGCCCGACGGCCGTGACCTGGTTGTTCGAGGCGATCGCGCTTGCAATCGCATCGAGCGGGATCTTCAAGGCAGCCGCCGTGCGGGGATCGACCGAGACCCAATACTCCTTGAGGCGTCCGCCAACGGTACGGACCTGCGCGATACCCGGAAGACCGGTGAGAAGCGGACGCAACTGGTACTCGCTGATGTTGCGCGTCTCGGTCAAATCCTTGCCCGGAACGTCAACGATGTACCCGAGGACCGGAAAGATATTCGGGTTGACGATCTGCGCGACAACGTCGGTCCCCGGCGGAAGCGCGGCGTTCGTCTGCGAGAGCGCCGCGTTGACGCGCTGCAAGTCGAGGTTCACGTCGATGGCCGGATCGAACGTGATCGAGACTTGGGATGACCCTTGAGCGGAGTTCGCCTGGACGAGTTGCGAGCCGATGACGGTGGAGACTGCTTGCTCGATCGGCCGGGTGATGTTCTGCTGCACCTGCGAAGGCGTCATCTCGCCGTTTTGCGCGACAATGACCACCCGTGCAAAGGCCACCTTGGGGTAGATCGACATCGGAAGCGAGCTAACGGAAGCCAGTCCGAGGACGACGAGCACGCTCAGCGTGAAGAGGATGCCGCGAGCATGCTGCATCGCGAAGTTTGCGAATCTCATCAGGTACCGGGAAGATACTATGGCCTGTAGTAGTATGTCAACCAGCTCCGGGGTTGCGACCTACGACGCTCTGTCGTATCCTAGCACGACATGAGCCGTAAACTCTCGTCCTGGAACCCCCATCCCCTCGGGCCGCTCCAGGCGGCCGTTATGGAAGCGCTCTGGGTCCACGGCCCGCTCTCGGCAGTGGAACTGCAGGAGCGGCTAACGGAGCAACAAGACTGGGCCTACACGACGATCCATACGGAACTCTCGCGGCTCCTGAAAAAGGACTTGGTCGCGAAGCGCGGTCAGAATCGCGAGACGCGCTATGCGACCGCCATGACCCGCGAGGAGTATCTACGGGCGACCGTCCGCCAGACGCTCTCGGATCTCATCGGCGCTCACGGCGCTGCCGCAATTCACGGCTTTGTTGAACTCGTCGAGGACAACGAAGTCGCGATTGAGGAGCTTCGGCGTGCCGTGCGCAAGCGCCCGAAGCGTTAGCGCATGCGAGCGGCACGCGTCCTCTGGCTCGTGGTTTTTCTGATTCCGCTCGGCGTCCTCGCCGACCGGTTCTGCTACTTCGACTTCATCGACCCGCTCTATCACGGGTTGATGTGGCTGCACGAGCAGCTGCCGATCCTGTTTCTTGTTCTCGCTTCGATCGCGGCGGGCGCGGCGGTCGTTCGCTACGTCCGGACGCAAGGCCAGCTCCGTGCGCTCGAGGCGCTGCGCTCCACCCCGCCTGCGGTGCTACGGAAGGCATTCGCGGGCGCGGCCGCCGGTCGCGACGAAATAGATATTGTCTACGTCGACGTTGCCACAGCGTTTTGCTTTACTGTGCTCGGCGCGCGCGTCGTGGTCTCTCGCGGATTTGTCGACCTCCTGGATGGGGAAGAGTTGCGGCTGGTTGCCGAGCATGAGGCCCTACATATCCGGCGTGGCGATCCGCTGCGCGCATTGCTCTGGCATCTGCTCTTCGCCGCCCTTATTGTTCCGGGGTTTGAGCGTCTCGAAGATGCGCTCTATGCGCGTCGCGAGCGCGATGTCGACCGTTTCGCCCGCCGGATCGATCCGCCGGTCTATGACGGGCTCGTCCAGCGGGTTGGGCGAGCGATCTGCGGCGACACACCAGGGGCAGCATTCCGTTCGTTGGCGCCGCAAGATCGCGCGAGCACGGTGCGCATGCTCGCGCCGGCGATGATTCCGATAGCACTACTCGCGTTATTGATAGTGAGTCACATCCTCTTCGTGGAAAACCTGCCCTATCTGACCGCGCACCACTGTTAGGATATCGTGGCACCATGAATCGTCAGACATGGATCCGAGTAACGGCGTCCGCAGGCGCAGTGGCTCTCCTGCCAGCTTGTGCAACGAGCGGCAGCCAAGCCAACACTCCGAGCCAAAGCCCGTCTCCGGCAACAGACCTCATCGAGATCGTTCGAACGCGGTGGGAAGTTCGACCGGGAATGGTCGTTCCGATTCGTACCTTCGGAGGGAGCGTTCCGGGCAAGACCCTGCGGTACCGCGTAGGCGAATCCGTAGTGATTCGCGTCGTCAACCATTCGGGCGAGCGGCAAGCGATTCACTGGCATGGCTTAATCGTGCCCGACACTGTCGATGGAACGCCGGATCTGGGCACACCGCCGGTGGAACCAACCGCGTCTCGCGACTACCGCTTCGTCGTCCGACCTGCGGGGTCGCGCTGGTACCACTCACACATGGGTGAGGGGCTCTTTAGCGGCATGTATGGCGCGCTCATCGTAGAGGATCCGCTCGAGCGCCGCGACTACGATCGCGAGGTCGTCTTAATGCTCGGGGCGTTTGGACCACATATCCCTACGCAGGAATCGATGTCCGACGACCACCCGCCGGGATCACCGCGCCTCACGATGCCGGTCATGTCGGGCGACGGCATGATGATGGCGGAGATGTCGAACCAGAAGACGTCGATGTCCGGGTCGATGGGCATGGATTCGATGACGGGTGCCAACATGGGCATGCGGGACGCCCGCTTTTCCGCCTTCGGTATCAACGGCAAGGCCCTTGGTGACGGCGAACCGCTACGCGTCAAGCATGGTGAGCGTATTCGCTTACGCATCTACAACGCAAGCCCCACGAAGACGTTTCGCTTGGCGCTCCCGGGACATCGTTTTGAGGTCACCCATCTCGATGGCTACCCCGTTCCGCGGCCCCGCTATATCGACGCACTTGAACTTGGCGTCGCCGAACGCATCGATGCGATCGTCACGATGGACGCACCCGGCATATGGATTCTGGGGAGCACCGTTGCGGCCGAGCGTACAGATGGCCTCGGAATCGTGATCGCCTACGACGGCGCCCGGGGAAAGCCCGAGTGGCGCGATACCGCCCGCGATGTTTTCCGCTATACGGATTTTGGACGCGAAGCAGCGACCGAACCGAGGGCCGAGCAAACGGATCTAATTTTGCGAAAGTCCTCGGCCTCGCGGGACGCATGGAGCATCAATGGGAAGCTCTATCCGCACACCGATGAGTTGCTGGTTTCCGAAGGCCGCGCATACCGCGTCAGATTTGAGAACCACTCGATGATGGAACATCCGATGCACCTCCATGGACACGGCTTTGAACTCGCGTCAGTCGACGGGGTCGCCACCGCCGGGATAATTAAAGATACCGTCACGGTTCGACCGATGGGCGGCGTCGTCGAGGTGTTAGTGCGTGCGGACAATCCTTATCGCGGACGCTTCCTGCTCCATTGTCACAACGAGCAGCACATGACAGGCGGGATGGCTACTGTCGTGCGATACGTGTAATCCCGCGATTCAAAGGGCACGTCGAGCCGACCGGACTTTTCATCCCGGTCTTCCCTCGGCCTTGCTCCGACACCGTTCGAGTCAGGAGCCTGCCCTTGCATTGAGGGCGTTATATATCCACGCAAACGTTGCGCCCAAGAGCGCAGCCAGCAATGCCCAGACAATCACCCCGGCGACCACATATCCCGTAGATATGCCGCCCCACATGTTTCCGTAACTGCCCATCATGCCTTGGTTTCCATCCATCGCGCCGCCATGGCCATACCCGCCCATCATTCCCGTCATGCCCATGATGCCGACTCTCAGGACGATCGAACCGATGAATGCCACGGAGCCCGCCGCAATGGCCAGGGCGGCGGGATTGAGTTGCTGGTAACGCTGCGTTTGCATGTCTGGTTCCTTCTTCCGGCTCGTTGCAACAAGGTCCCACACTCCAATCTAGCAGATTCGTGAGAAGGAGCCGGGAATCGTTTGGGAAGGCCAACGACCGTCGTCGCATCGGTTGAAAGTTTGCAATAGCAAGGCTCCCGCTGACTGGACTTACCCCACATGGGTACGGTAGTACGGAAATACTCCGAACGTCCAGAAAGCGCTCGTAATGTTGGTTGCGAAACCCCCGTCGATGATCGACCCGGTTTGTGGGATGGAAGTGGAAGCGGGTGACCATGAGCATGTCTCGGTGAGCGACGGAACTACATATCACTTCTGCTCCGCCGGCTGCCAGGCGAAATTCACCTCGTCGCCCGAGAAATATCTCGCTCTGACGACGGCGGGTGCGCCGGCCGCTCCCGCGCATGCGACCTACACCTGCCCGATGCATCCACAAATCCGGCACGACGGGCCGGGGAGCTGCCCGATTTGCGGCATGGCTCTCGAACCGCTGACGATCACGGCCGAGGCGCCGCCGAACGAAGAGCTGATCGACATGAGCCGCCGCTTTTGGGTCGGCCTCATCCTGGCGCTTCCGGTGTTCGTTCTCGAAATGGGCGCGCACATTCCGATGCTGCACCTCGATCGAGTCGTCCCGCCAAGCGTGTCGATCTGGATTCAGTTCGCCTTGGCGACTCCCGTGGTGCTATGGGCCGGTTGGCCGTTCTTCGAACGTGGATGGGCGTCGCTCGTTTCAAGAAGTCTCAATATGTTTACGCTGATCGCCTTGGGAACGGGAACGGCGTATCTCTACAGCCTCGTGGGGACGTTCGCGCCCGGAATTTTTCCGCCGAGCTTCCGAGTCATGGGCGGAGCGATCGCGGTCTACTACGAAGCCGCGGCCGTCATCACGGTCCTCGTACTCCTCGGCCAGGTGCTCGAGCTCCGGGCTCGCGATCAAACGGGCGGCGCGATCCGCGCACTGCTGAATCTAGCGCCGAAGACGGCCCGCCGGTTGCGCGACGGTGCCGATGACGAAGAAGTCCCGATCGAGCAACTGCGCGTCGGTGATCGGCTCCGCATCCGCCCGGGCGATGCTGTGCCGGTCGACGGTACGGTGCTTGAAGGGTCGAGCGCGGTCGACGAGTCGATGGTCACCGGCGAGTCGATGCCGACACCGAAAACGTCGAACGACAAGGTCATCGGCGGCACGGTGAACGGTACCGGCTCCCTGATCATGCGCGCCGAGCAGATCGGGTCCGACACGATGCTCGCCCGGATAGTCGACATGGTCGCCCAAGCGCAGCGTAGCCGCGCACCGATTCAGAAACTCGCCGACACGGTCTCGGGATATTTCGTACCGGCGGTACTCGCCGCTGCGCTTCTTGCATTCGTTGCTTGGGCGATATGGGGGCCGGCGCCATCGCTTGTATACGCCTTGATCGCGGCGGTCTCGGTCGTCATCATCGCGTGTCCGTGTGCTCTCGGCCTCGCCACGCCGATGTCGATCAGCGTTGCCGTCGGCAAGGGCGCCAGCGCGGGCGTTCTCGTCAAGTCGGCCGAGGCGCTCGAACGCCTCGAGAAAGTCGATACGCTCGTCATCGACAAGACCGGAACGTTGACCCAGGGCAAGCCCAAAGTGACGGCAGTTTCGACGGCGAGTGGCTGGACCGAGGCCGACGTCGTCGGTCTTGCTGCCGGACTCGAACGTGCGAGCGAGCACCCGTTGGCTGCTGCGATCGTCGCCGCTGCCGGCGAGCGTAGCGTCGAGATCGTGGAAGCCGCGGGCTTCGAGTCGGTCACCGGGAAGGGCGTGACGGGTACGGTAGCCGGTCGCAACGTCGCGGTGGGCAACGCCAAGCTCATGGCGGATCGTAACATTTCGTTCGGCGACCTGACTGCGACCATCCAGGCGTTTCAGCGAGACGGTGCAACGGCGCTCCTCGTCGCAGTCGACGGCGCGCCGGCGGGCGTCATCGCGATCGCCGATCCGATCAAACCGACGTCGCAAGCGGCCCTCGCCGCCTTGAAGGCCGATGGCATCCACATCGTCATGCTGACCGGCGACAACACGACGACGGCTCAGGTGGTGGCGACCAAACTAGGTATCGACGACATGCATGCCGACGTCTTGCCGGATGACAAACAGCGTATCGTCAAGGAGCTCCGCTCCAGCGGCAAGGTCGTCGCGATGGCCGGCGACGGCGTCAATGACGCGCCCGCTCTGGCCGCCGCCGACGTCGGCATCGCCATGGGGACGGGAACGGACGTCGCCATTCAGAGCGCCGGAATAACGCTCGTCAAGGGAGATCTCGCGGGAATCGTCCGGGCACGGGCGCTCAGCCGCGCGACGATGCGCAACATCCGAGAAAATCTGCTCTTCGCATTCCTCTACAATGCGCTCGGCGTTCCGATCGCGGCGGGTGTTCTGTATCCCGCGTTCGGGATTCTTCTCAGCCCCGTCGTCGCCGCGCTCGCGATGTCGTTCAGTTCCGTTTCGGTCATCACGAACGCGTTACGGCTACGCAGCCTCCATCTCGAATGACAGGGCGCCTGTCATCCCGAGAGCGTAGCGAAGCGTAGTCGAGGGCACCGGAGGCGTGAGACAACGCCGTGCTGGCGCCGTCTCACGCTGGCCGGCCGCCCGCTATTGGGGCCTTGAGACGCTGTACGGCGGACCCGAGAGAACCGACGTGACGTCGATATGCTCGAGGATCTTCCGGTCGGCGGCGATGCCTTTGTTGTAGTTGTCGTGATCGGCGATGGTTCCACCCGAGCAGTTCGCGTTGCGGGTATACTCTGCTCGCACTTTGATCTCGGCGGGAAGAGGTACGCTCGTGGGGTTGGTAAAGCGGACGAAAAAGCTCTGGTTGCTGTTATGGCCGACGAAGCGCGGTCGGCCTTCGGGCGCATTCTCGATCGTCCAGGGCGTATATATGCGTCCCCAGTAGATCGTGACCCATGCGCAGGTGTTCGACTGGTTTTTTACGTGGATTTCGACGACGGTCGTTTTCGGGACGGTTTGGGCACCGGCCGAGGCAGCGCATAAAAGCGCAGCCATCGCGGAAAGAACGAGCTTCTTCATAGGTTTCCTCTACTGGTGAGTTTCATAGATGGTCGCAACCCCGGGTAGGCCGTTATGCGCCCGGTGATTGACCACGTGCCTTCGTAACGAAAGACCGCTCGCCTGCGTTCCCGTGAGGAAGCCCGGGGCCGCGACGAGCCGTCAGACGTGGTCGGCCGTATCGCGGTCGGCGTCGGCTTTCGTGTGGTGAACGGTGCCGGGCCGATGGTGCGGTGGGCTGTACACCGTATAGAGACGTAGCGCCTGTCCCGCGTTCGCGACAAAATTGTGCCGGGTGCCGGCAGGGACGACGACGACGTCTCCTCCGGCAACCGTCCGGCGCTGATCGCCCAAAAGCGCTTCGCCCGCTCCATCGACGAAGCACAGTACTTGGTCCGTGTCTTCGTGGATCTCTTCGCCGATCTCGCCGCCGGCCGCGATGAACATCAGAACCAGTTGTGTGTGCCCAGTCGTATCGAGCACTCGGCGAAAATCGGTGCTGTTCCGGGCGAGTTCGGCGACGTTGGCTGTGTATGGTTCGTAAGTAGGCATGTCGATATCGTACCCCGATCGTCGCCGAGCCAACAGAAAGCGAAAGTCAAACGCCGTGGCGGCACGCCGGAGCCGCGAAGCGCTCGCAACCTCGACGGTACAGTTCGAGATCTTCGGCGCGGTATTGCACGGAAAGGATCATGTCGGACCCGAGCTAGCACCACGTAAACGTGTAGTCGCTGTGGACGCACGCGTTCCAGTGCTGACCCGAGGCCGATGCCTCGATCGTTCGGTCGACGCGCTGGCCATCCGGTTTCGTGATCTCGATGCGTATCTTGAACTTCTGCCCGCTGCCGACCAAAGCGCCGAAGGACGAGGACTGTCCGGACCCCTGTCGGTTCGGCGACGCTTCCTTCGCCCAATCGATGTCGCATCCGAGGAAGCCGCACGAATAGAACGTCACCCACGCACCGCGAGCGGACCAGTTGTGGAGTTTGATATAGAGGGCCAGGTTTCCAGCCCGGGCCGGCTGGGGTGCCTGTCCGACCAGAAGAAGTGCTGCGAAGAGGATGAGTGCGAGCCGTTTCAAGGGAGACTCCGTTTTCAAGCAGGTGATCGTGTCGAGCTGTGTCCGATCCGAGCCGTTTTCTAACCGGCTCGTCTGACCCTGTCATCTTGTCATCCCGAGCACTCGACTACTCAAGGGCTCGCCAACGCCGTCGTGAAGTGGAGCAGATGCGCGATCGATTCCCGGCGATTGAACCTTATGATCGCGGCATGCTCGATGTCGGCGATGGGCAGCGCATGTACTGGGAGTGCTGCGGGAATCCGCACGGCAAGCCCGCGCTCTATCTCCATGGCGGACCGGGCTCGGGCTCTACGCCGGGCTCGCATCGGCTCTTCGACCCGGAAGCATATCGGATCGTCCTGTTCGATCAGCGCGGATGCGGGCGCAGTACGCCGTCGGCCTGCGAGCCCGATGCCGACCTGGGTACTAACACGACCGCGCATCTCTTGCGCGGCATCGAGCTTCTCCGACAACATCTGCGCATCGCGAGCTGGACCATGCTCGGGATGTCGTGGGGCACGACGCTTGCGCTCTTGTATGCTCAGGCGTACCCGCGAAGGGTAGATGCGCTCGTCCTCGCGCTCGTCACGACGACGTCGCGGCATGAGGTGCGGTGGCTCACCGAGGGAGTCGGACGCATCTTTTCGCGGGAATGGGAACGCTTCGCATCGACCGTGCCCCACGCGCTAAGGGACCGTCCCTTGGTCGATGCGTATGCGGTGATGCTCTTCGATCGCGATCCGGCAGTCCGGGAACGTGCAGCGCGAGAATGGTGTGCCTGGGAAGACGCGCATGTTTCGCTCAGTCCCGGCCATAGGCCGAATCCGCGCTTTGATGACCCCGCGTTCCGGCTAGGCTTTGCGCGCTTGGTCACCCACTATTGGAGGAACGCCGCCTTCCTCGAAGACGACCGACTGATCCGGAACGCCGACGTTTTGAACGGGATTCCGGGAGCACTGATCCACGGACGTCTCGACGTGAGCAGTCCGCTCGATGCGGCTCTGCGTCTTTCGAAGGTATGGAGGACGAGCGAGCTCCTCGTCTTGGACGACACCGGTCACGGCGGCGGCGAGTCATTCGTCGGCACGTTGGTCGAGACGCTGGAGCGGTTCGCCACTCCACGGGAGTCCACGGCCGAATCGAGAACGAATCACGCCTTCACCGTTCCGAAAATATCTGCGGACGACGTCGGGAAAGAGCGCTAGGACCATTTATGGCTTCGAGGTATGACCCCAACGACGCGAGCGTCGACCAACCCGTCATAGGCGTCGTCAAGGTGACGATCGATGCGCTCGATGCACCGGAACTGTTGTCGGAGGCGATCGAAGTTCTCACCGCGGAGTCGAGGCAGTTGCCGGGCTTCCTGACCGCTCAGATCCTCCTCGGTGTAGACAACAAGACCATGGTCATCATCACCGAGTGGATCGACCATCACGCTTGGGGCCAGTCGCGGTATGACGTGCGCGTTGGGAAGATGATCGAGCACTGCAATGCTAGGTCGACGACGATCGAATTCGAGCTGTATACGCGTCGCGGGGAGTTCCCTAGAGTGACCGGCGCCTGAAGCGCCTTGAAGCCGGCGGGCGCCCGCTCGGGCGTCGAGCCCGTTCAGGGGTATAGGAAGCCTATGGAGGGGAACGCGATGGAGAGAGTAGCTCGTCGTCTTATGGCTGGTATGATTCGTGCAAACTGAAGCAAAATGGCCGACGTTCAATTCGCGGCTTAAGGCACGTCGGGAAGTCGCCGATGGCACGATGGCATTCGAGTTCGAGAAGCCGCCCGATTGGGATTTTGTCGCCGGCCAATTCGTAGACATCACGCTCGCGGACCCGCCCGAAACGGACGCCGAAGGGAACAAGCGAGGGTTTTCCATCTCGAGCGCGCCGTTCGAAGAGACGATCACGATCACCACGCGCATGCGCGATACGGCTTTTAAGCGCGTGCTTAAGACGATGCCCTTGGATACGGAGGTCAAGATCGAAGGGCCGTTCGGCGAGTTGACATTGCACGAAGATGCTTCGCGCCCCGCGGTGCTGCTGACCGGAGGCGTTGGGATTACCACGTTCCGTAGCATCGTGGTCCAGGCTGCGCACGAGAATCGTGCTCACCGCATCGTGTTGTTCTATTCCAACCGTCGTCCGGAAGATGCGGCTTTTCTGGCCGAGCTGCTGGCATTGCAGGAGGCGAATTCGAATTACACATTGGTCGCGACCATGACGGATATGGGGAAGTCCGTTCAACCGTGGTCGGGCGAGACCGGCATGATCGGCGCGCCGATGTTGGCGCGGCATTCCGGCGCCACGCAGAACGGTATCTTCTACATCACGGGACCGCCGGCAATGGTGAAGGGAATGCAAACCATGCTGGCCGGAATCGGCGTGCATGAGACGGACGTGCGCGTGGAAGAGTATACGGGTTATTAGCGGCTGCTACTCGCGATGATGGTATAGAAGGACGGCTGATGAAACGACGATTCAAAGTCGGCGATCACGTAAGTTGGAATTCTGAGGCCGGTCGCGTCAGAGGCCATATCATCAAGGTCATCACTTCGGAGACCGAATTCAACGGTTACATCAGGCACGCCAGCGAAGATGAACCGCAATACGAGATCAAGAGCGATACGACCGATCACATCGCGGTGCACAAAGGCTCGGCTTTGACGAAGCTTGCGTAGGTGAAGTGGGTAGGCAGACCTAACTGCCGCGTTACTGTGGATGCGCGGGTCTGCTCGATGAGATCGACAGGACGATCATCCTCGTCCGGATCCTCTCGGAGGAAAACGAAAGGCGATGGGGGTTCTCGCCCCCGGGATTGCGTCATAGCGATGAGTTCCGCGTCTTCCACGTCGACGCCGACGACACGGCCTACGTCATTCGGACGTTGCAACGGCTCGGCGTCAACCACTCGCCGGACTGCCTGAAGTCGTTCTACCGCGAGCGTGAGCGACTGTTCGTGACCTTCGATGCGAAGGGGCATCTATCGCTGACGACGGACGCCTCGCCGGAGAGCAACTTCGAAGCCCACCCCGATGTCAACGCGAACGTGTTCCTCGCGCTACGCAGGACGCGCAGGACGAGCGTGGGTTTTGGCGCTCGTACTTCTATCCGAGTCCGCTCTCGCAACGCTCTTGGTGCTCGACCTCGCATCCGGGAATTAGGCCTTCGCGGAGGCGATCGCGCGCGCCGTCGCGTTCATCGTCGGTTCGCAGAACGTCGATGGTTCGTGGGGCGCGCAGAGCGACCCGTACGAAACGGCGCTCGCGGTAGCCGCGCTGGCCGGGCGACCGGAGAGTGCGGCGGCAATGCTCCGAGGCGTACAGTACCTGCTCTCGACGATGGCGCCGGACGGCTCGTGGTCCTCGCCGGCGCGCCTATGGGAGTTTCACATCGACGAACGCAACGTCGTCGCGAGCTACGATATCCACCGGACGTACGTCTCGGCGCGTTGCGCGACGGCACTGCGTAGAGCGGCGGGTCAGCTCAGTGCGGCTGGATAGGTAGAACGGCCGGCGGCGGTGCTGGCGAGCCATCGGACCAGTGGCGCACGGGGATGAAGAACACGGTTGATTCGAACGATCTGCCGTCTTGTCCGAGAATGGGTGATCCATCCAAGTCGGCGCCCCAGATGGCCGCCTGGCCGTGCGGAACGAAGAACATCACGTGCGGAAGCCATGGACCGGCGGCCTGATCGTTCAGGTAGCCTTCTTTCGAGAGCATGAACGAAAACGAACCCGGTTCGGGCGCTTTGAACGTGTGATTGGCGACGGCGGCCTCGGTTTTTGCGATCATCTGTTGCTTGCCGACACCCGCCATAACCCACTCGGTTCGCCGCAGCAGCTGTCGCAACTCGGAGCGCACGGCGGGCGGATTGAAGCAGTTCGGGCCGCGCGACTTGGGATTCCAGAACTCGGAATCGTCGAAGCCCCCGGCCCACCCGCGCTCGACGAAGCAGACAAACCCGTTTGTGCCCTTGATCGCGGTGACATAGCCATGGGTGCCAAGAACCAGCACATCGGCGTGTGCCGAAATCGACGGAGGCGCGGCGGTGCGTGCCAGAGCGATCTCGTCCCGGGCATCGGCGATCAGATATCGAGCGACCGGCGCCATGGTGGCGTACGGCGCCGGTTGTTTCCCTTGCACCGACGCGGCTAGGCCGGGTATGAGCGCGAGCACGGCGAGTACGGCGAGTACGAGGGCAGGTATCTTCATGCGGCCTCCTGGCACCGTCTTGCGGGCCGATGTTCGAAACGAACGCGCATGGCAGCCCGTGACAGACTTCCCAAGTACGCACCGCGTAAACCGAGCAGGGCTTGTTTCTCTCCCTGGTCGAAGGGCGGAGCATGCAAGCTCGCCGTTCCGCTACTCCGTGGATCGTCGCCGTCGTCGTTCTGTGCGCGATCCTCGTCATATATGTCTTTTCGACCTACAATGCGCTCGTTCGACTCGATCAAGCCGTCGATGCGCAGTGGGGCCAGGTCCAGAACGTCTACCAGCGTCGCGCCGATCTCGTGCCCAACCTCGTCGCGACCGTCAAGGGCGCGGCCAACTTCGAGAAGAGCACCTACCTCGCCGTTACGCAAGCGCGAGCCTCGGTCGGTAGCTTGCCCGCGTCCGCGGTTCAAGGCGCGACCACCGATCCGAAAGCGTTCGCGCAGTACGCGCAGGCGCAGGACCAGCTGGGCTCGGCGCTCTCGCGGCTCCTGGTAACGGTAGAGAATTACCCCGATCTGAAAGCCAGCCAGAACTTTTTGACGCTGCAGTCGCAGCTCGAAGGCACCGAGAACCGCATCGCGGTCGAGCGCCGTCGTTACAACGAAACGGCGCAGGCGTTCAACACGAAGCGCGACACCGTCCCGACCGTTTTCATCGCGGGCATGTTCGGCCAGAAGTTCAACGAGAAGGCGTACTTCCAAGCGCAGCCGGGCGCCGAAACCGCACCGAAGGTCGATTTCTCTCCTTGAGGCGCGCGG
The DNA here is from genome assembly GCA_041690835.1 of Vulcanimicrobiota bacterium. GTDB lineage: Bacteria > Vulcanimicrobiota > Vulcanimicrobiia > Vulcanimicrobiales > Vulcanimicrobiaceae > JALYSX01. Next base: position 29,697 of record JBEPVY010000007.1, read on the forward strand.
ACCGGCAGAAGATCGCGGATGCCCTGAGCCGGGCCGGCGCCGGTACGTCGGCGCACATCTCGGTCCACGTCGTGCCCGACTCTTCAATCGATGTGCTCGAACGAGCGAAGTCTGCGTTTTTCGCAACGGCTCTGCACGAGCGCTCCGGTGCAGACGCTGCGCTCATCCTGGTCGCCCCGACGGCTCGCGCGTTTGCGGTGATCGGCGATCGTGCGCTGCACGAACGCGTCGGCCAAGCGTTCTGGGACGACCTCGTCGTGGCGATGACCGCGGCATTCAAGACCGGTTCCCCCGCAGATGCGGTCGTGCTCGGCGTGGATCGGCTCGGCAGAGCGCTTCGCGAACAGTTCCCGGCGAGCGCGACATGATCGCTGCCGCGATATTCGTGCTCGCGGCCGTCGCGATTCCGCCCACGCCGACGCACTACGTCACCGATACGGCCAACGCGCTCAGCGCGTCTGCGCAGACGCAGATGGAGACCGAACTCCGCGATTTCAAGGCCAAGACCGGCGATCAAGTCATCGTCTGGATCGGTCAGACGACCGGCGACGAACCGCTCGAGCGGTGGACCGTCGACGCGGCCGAGCGCTGGAAAGCCGGCCGCAAGGATAAGGATAACGGCGCGGTGCTGTTCGTCTTCATGCAGGACCATAAGATCCGCATCGAAGTCGGTTACGGCCTCGAATCGAAGCTGACCGATGCGGAGTCCGCGCGGATCATCAGCGAAACCATCACTCCGGCGATGCGCAAGGGCGACATCGACGGTGCCGTGCAAGGCGGCGTCGACGGTATGCTCGTCGCGATCGATCCGGTCGCTGCGGGTGAGGTCGCGCCGTCGGAGGCGCCTTCGGCGGGCGTCGACGATCCCACCGATCAGATCGGCAAAGCGGTGTTCGCCGCTATCGCTATCGCCTTCGTGCTCTTCATGCTGATCCTGAGCATCGTCCGCCGCGGCAAGAAACGCGGCGACTTCCTCGACTCGTTCATGATCTCGACGGATAGCGGCAACGTCGATGGCGGCGGTGGAACCAACTTCGGTGGTTGGGGCGGCGGTGGTGGCGGTGGCTTTTCCGGAGGCGGCGGTGGATTCGGCGGCGGCGGCGCTTCGGGCGGGTGGTAAGCGGGGCGGTCTAGTACAGGTGAGCTACGTGCCATGGCTCCAACCCATGGTCTTTTGCGGAGAACAGAACGATGTCTGAATCGAAACGAAAGCTCCTCGTCCCCGCCGGGTGGTGGCAAGCCGCGCTGCTCGTCATGCTGTTCGGATTCACCATCTTAGGCATACTCGCATATCTCACGTACACCGATGAGCCGCCCATTCCGACGGTAGTGGTCGACCCCGCAGGCCACGTTCTCTTCCGGGACGCCGACATTCGGAACGGGCAAGAAGTCTTCCTGAGGAACGGGCTCATGGAATATGGCTCGATTTTCGGTCACGGAGGCTATCTAGGCCCCGACTATACCGCCGACTATCTGCATCGCGCCGCGCTCGCGGTGCAACGCCTTTACGGCGGCCCGCATTCGGATCGCGCGAACTCACGGACGATCGAAGACTTCCGGACGAATCGCTACGATGCTCGAACCGGGCGCTTGACGTTCACGGCAGCACAGGCGACCGCGTTTCGCCAGATGTTCGTGCGTTACACGGTCTATTTCAGCGAGCCCACGACGAAGTACGGGCTGCGTCCCAAAGCGATCGTCGACGCGGGCGATCTGCACGCGATGACCGCGTTCTTCGCCTGGACGGCTTGGGCGGCAGCTGCGGAGCGGCCCGGGAAGACGTACTCATACACCAACAATTGGCCCTCGGAGCCGCTCGTTGCGAACCATCCGACGCCGGATAGTCTCGTATGGAGCGCGCTCTCGTTGATCGTGCTGTTGGGCGGGAGCGGCTTGCTGTTCGCGGCGTTCGGCCGGTGGAACTTTCTCGGGTGGCACGGGAAGGAGAAGCAGCAGATCACGTTCCGCTCGCCGGATGCGGTAAGGCTGACCGGCGGCCAACGCGCATGTGCGTGGTTCTTTCTCGTGATGGCGCTGCTCTTTTTGCTTCAGACCCTGGTCGGAGCGGCATCGGAACACTACCGTGCCGATCTGACGGCGTTCTTCGGGATGGATCTCGGCTTGGTGTTCCCTTTTAACATCACGCGCACGTGGCACGTACAACTCGCGATCCTATGGGTCGCGACGGCGTTTTTGGCGGCGGGGATATTCCTGGCTCCGATGATCGCCGGGCGCGAGCCGCGTGGCCAGCGACCGTTGATCTACGCGTTGCTTATCGCACTGGTGGTGGTCGTCGCGGGCAGCCTCGCGGGCGAGTTCGCCGGCATGCATGGTTGGGTTCCACCCGCCTGGGGATGGTTCGGCAACCAAGGATTCACGTATCTGGATCTGGGCCGCTTCTGGCAGATCTTGCTCGTGATCGGACTGCTCTTCTGGGTGGTGATCCTCTACCGCGGGTTGCGCGGTCGTTTGAAGACCGAACACGCCGGCAATCTACCCTGGGTGTTCTTCTACTCCGCGCTCTCCATTCCGGCGTTTTACGCGGTGGGCTTGCTCGTCGCGCCGCATGCCAACGTGACGCAGAACGATTTCTGGCGCTTTTGGGTCGTGCATCTGTGGGTAGAGGACTTCCTCGAACTATTCACCACGATATTGGTCGCGTTCGTCTTCGTCCTTTTGGGCGTGATCGAAGAGCGGGTCGGCTTGACACTCGTCTATCTCGATATCGTGATCTATTCCGTCGGCGGCGTGGTCGGCACGATGCACCACCTATATTTCTCGGGAGAACCGAGCATCCATATGGTGCTGGGTGCTACGTTTTCGGCGGCCGAAGTCATCCCGCTCACCTTTCTCACGCTCGAAGCCTGGA